>JAJAZM010000080.1 GCA_026785645.1 Sphingomonas bacterium
GACTTGATCCCGGGACTGCCGCGATGCTCGGCGTGCTCGCCAGCTCGGCTAGCTATATCGCGGTTCCAGCGGCGACGCGGCTGGCCTTGCCCGACGCTGATCCCGGCATCTATCTGGCGATGTCGCTGGCTATCACTTTCCCGTTCAACGTTGTCCTCAATATCGCGCTGATCGCCAGCGTCGCCCGGATGATCGGATAGCCCCAATGAACACCGTAGCCCCCAAGCGGATCGAAATCCTCGCCGACGCACCGCTCCTGCCGCAATTGGTCGACGCATTGCGCGCGAGTGGGGTCAACGGTCACACCGTGCTGCCCGCCTCGTCGGGCGCCGGCGCCACCGGACGCTGGAGTGATGACGGGCTGACCGGCACCGCCAAGCTGGTGGTGATGGCGATCGCCTCCGCCGACCATGCGGCGGCGCTGGTTGATCGGCTTGCGCCGCTGTTCGACGGTCATCGCCTGCAGCTGACCCTGAGCGATGTCGAAGTGGTGCGCGGAGACCGCTTCTGATGCCCGAATTCCGCAAATTGCTCGATGGCTATGCCCGCTTCCGTTCGGCGCATTATGCCGCCGAGCGAGCGCGTTGGGAGGAGCTTGCCGAGGGTCAGGAGCCACCGGTCATGATCATCGCCTGTTGCGACAGCCGGGTCGATCCAGCGACCATTTTCGACACCCAGCCGGGACAGGCGTTCGTGCTTCGCAATGTCGCCAATCTGGTCCCGCCTTATGAAATCGGCGGCGGCCTGCATGGCGCGTCGGCCGCCATCGAGTTCGCCGTGACCGACCTCGGGGTGCGGCATATGGTGGTGATGGGCCACGGTGCGTGCGGCGGGATCAAGGCCGCGCTCGCGGGACCCGCTGATGTCCGCGGCCATAATTTCATTGATGGGTGGATCAGCATCCTCGACCAACCGCGGGAGCGGATCCTCGCCGACCCCGAGATACACGACAAGCAGCACGCGCTCGAACTTGCCGCGATCGGCCAGAGCCTCGCGAACCTGCGCACCTTTCCGTTCATTGCCGAACGCGAAGCAGCCGCGGAACTATCGCTCCACGGCTGCCATTTTTCGATCGCTAAAGGGCGTCTGTTCGTGCTTGACGAGGCGGAAGATGCCTTCCGCCCAGCCTGAACATTTAGTCCAGCGCCAAGACTAGCAGCGGACGTTACGGTCGTAGATCGGACGACCATATTGATCGACGTAATAGCAATAGCCTTGGGTATCGCGATAATATTGGCGGTTGTTGACCACCGCGCCGAGCACGGCACCGGCGATTCCGCCAGCGATCGCGCCTTCAACCGTGCTCACGCCCGGAACAACCGCGCCGATCACGCCGCCGAGGACAGCACCACCGACCGCACCGGTGGCAACACGACTACCTTGGCTATTTGAGCGGTACGGATCATTACCGTAACCATCGGTCGCACACGCCGACAAAGGCAGAATCGAGGCCACTACGGCCGTCAGGATGAACTTTTTCATGGTAAAACCTTTCACTATGCGCTCCCGCGCCGACAAAACCCAAAGCGAACCAATCTCGCTTTCGTTCCGCCCCCGATAAGTTAAGAAGCTTCAAAGGAAGAACCCACAATGAACGACCGCGACCATGGCTTCGATCCCGAACTCAACATCGCGCTGCTGATCGATGCGGATAACGCCAGCCCCGATCACCTCGACGAAGTGCTGCTGGTGCTCGGCGAACTGGGCACAATCAACATTCGCCGCGCCTACGGCAATTGGTCGAAGCCAAGCCTCAAGGGCTGGGGAAATTTGTCGGGGCTTCACTCGATTGTCCCGGTCCAGCAGTTCGACGTCTCAAAAGGCAAGAATGCGGCCGACATGCGGATGATCATCGACGCCATGGACCTGCTCTATCGCGGTCATATCGACGGCTTTGGGATCATGTCGAGCGACAGCGACTTCCTCCCCCTCGCCCAGCGAATCCGCGAAGATGGCTTGCCGGTCTATGGCTTTGGCACGACCAAGACCCCGCCCCCGTTTCAGCAGGCTTGCACTCGCTTCTTCGATGTCGCGGCGCTGGTCAGCGACAAGGAGGAAGCGCTCGAGGCGCCTGCGGCGCGCGGCGGCCAGCGCCAGGTCGATGCCGAATTGCTCCAGCTGCTCGGCGCGGCATTCAAGGCGTCCAAGCGTGACGACGAAGGCTATGCCAGTCTCAGCGAGATGGGCCAGCGGGCGAAGGCCGTCTCCAGCTTCGCAGTCCGCAATTACGGTTTCACCCGCCTCTCCGACCTGATCGCCGCCGTGCCCAATTTCGGTACCCGGGTGGGCGCCAATGGCCGGATGATGGTCAAGCGGCTGCGTTAGTCAGGGAACGCGTATCCCCGGTTGATCGTTCTGTCCCCGAACCAACCCAAGGAGCAACCCCATGTTCGGCAATGACGATGCCCCTGAAATCGCCCTCAAGAAGAAGTTCTGGAAGGAACTCGACGATAGCCCGTTCATCATGCTCGGCCTCAAGGGCGTCGAGGATGACCGCACCCGTCCGATGACCGCCCAGGTCGACGTGCCCGAGGATGGCGACAAGGAAGATGGCGGCCAGATCTACTTCTTCGCGTCGAAGAGCGATGGCGTCGGCGAAGCGGTCAAAGGGCCGAGCGGCGCGGTCGCGACCTTCACCGGCAAGGGCCACGGACTGTTTGCGCATATCCACGGGACCCTGGTCCCGTCGGACGACAAAGCGGTCATCGAGCGACTGTGGAACCCGTTCATCGCCAGCTGGTACAAGGACGGCAAAACCGACCCAGATCTGCAGCTGCTGCGCTTCGACACGACAAGCGCCGATGTGTGGGAAGCGACCTCCGGAGCGACGATGAAGGCGGCGGCGTTGAAGGCGCTGTTCGATATCGATCCGGGCAAGGAGCTTAATAAGGAGCACCAGGCCAAGATCGACCTGTAGCCCCCTCTCCGCCCAAAGATTCAAACAAGGCGTCGCGGCCGTGGCCGCGGCGCCTTTTCACTGCGCGTTTGACAGCGCGGCGGCACTGATGCAGCTTGGCAAGACAGGGCAACAAGGGGGAGCGATCGTATGTTCAATGACCGTTATGAGGGCCAGGCCAAGAGCCTGCTCAGGATCGTCGCGGCGTTGTTGTTCCTGTTGCACGGAACCAGCAAATTGTTTGGCTTCCCGCCCTCGGTCATGCCGCAACCTGATCCCGGCAGTCTGCTGTGGCTGGGCGCGTTGCTCGAACTGATCGGCGGCGGCCTGTTGATCATCGGCCTTTTCAGCCGCCCGGTGGCGTTCATTCTGGCGGGCGAAATGGCGGTTGCCTATTTCATATTCCATGCCCCGCAATCGCCCTTCCCGTCGGTCAATGGCGGAGATGCGGCGATCCTCTTCTGCTTCGTCTTCCTGTACATCGCCGCCGCCGGCCCCGGGCCGTGGGCGATCGATAAGCCGCTCGAGATTGACGAAGAACCCGGAGTCGAAGGCTATGCTGCTCCCGGCGGCGAACGCCAGTACCGTCCCGAGGATTTCGGCGACAAGGTGCTCTGACCCAAGTGCCCCTGCGAAAGCAGGGGCACAATATTAACGCGTCAATTTCTTGTACGTCATCCGATGCGGTCGGTCGGCTTCCGGCCCCATGCGGCGGCGCTTGTCTTCTTCATAAGCCCCGAAATTGCCCTCGAACCACTCCACGTGGCTGTCGCCTTCGAACGCCAGGATATGCGTTGCCAGCCGATCGAGGAAGAAGCGGTCATGGCTGATGACCACCGCGCAGCCGGGGAAATTCTCCAGCGCCTCTTCCAGCGCGCGAAGCGTTTCGACGTCGAGATCGTTGGTCGGCTCATCGAGCAGCAGCACGTTGCCGCCCTGCTTGAGCATCTTGGCGAGGTGGACCCGGTTGCGTTCGCCGCCCGATAGCTGGCCGACCTTCTTCTGCTGGTCGACGCCCTTGAAGTTGAACGCCCCGACATAGGCCCGGGTCTGCATCTCATGCTTGCCGACAGTCATCATGTCGTGCCCGCCGGAGATTTCCTCCCACACATTGTGGCTCGACGTCAGCGCATCGCGGCTCTGGTCGACATAGCCCAGGTGAACCGTCGATCCGATTTCGACGCTTCCGGTATCGGCGGTCTCGGCGCCGGTGATCAGCTTGAACAAGGTGGTCTTGCCCGCGCCGTTGGCGCCGATCACCCCGACGATCCCGCCCGGCGGCAGGTTGAAGCTCAAATCGTCGAACAGAAGCTTGTCGCCATAGGCCTTGGTGAGATTCTTGGCCTCGATCACATTGCCGCCGAGCCGCTCGGGCGACTGGATGACGATCTGCGCTTTCCCCGGAACGCGCTTCTCGGCCGCCTCGACCAGTTGGTCGAACGCCTTGATCCGTGCCTTGGACTTGGTCTGGCGCGCCTTGGGGCTTTGGCGGATCCACTCGAGTTCCTGCGAAATCGCCTTCTGGCGTCCCTCGTCCTCGCGCTCTTCCTGACTCAGGCGCTTGGCCTTCTTGTCGAGATAGGTCGAATAATTGCCTTCGTAGATGAAGTATTTTCCGCGATCGAGTTCAAGGATCCAGTTGACCACATTGTCGAGGAAATAGCGGTCGTGGGTGACGAGGATGACGTTACCCGGATAATCGATCAGATGCTTTTCTAGCCACTGGACGCTTTCGGCGTCGAGATGGTTGGTCGGCTCATCGAGCAGCAGGATCCCGGGCTTTTCGAGCAGCAATTTGGTCAGCGCAACACGGCGCTTCTCGCCGCCGGACAAGTTGGTCACGTCGCTGTCGCCGGGCGGGCAGCGCAGTGCGTCCATCGCGATCTCGAGCTGATTGTCGAGCGTCCAGCCGTCGACCGCGTCGATCTTTTCCTGAAGCTCGCCCATTTCGGCGCCGAGCGCGTCGAAATCCGCATCCTCTTCGCACATTAGCGCGCTGATCTGGTTAAATCGATCAAGCATGTCGGCAACGGGTTTCACGCCCATGCGGACATTCTCCATCACCGTCTTGGTCTCGTCGAGCTGGGGCTCCTGCTCGAGGTAGCCGACCGTGACGTTGGTCCCCGGCCACGCCTCACCGGTGAACTCGGTGTCGCGCCCGGCCATGATCTTCATCAGCGTCGACTTGCCGGTGCCGTTGGGGCCGACGATGCCGATCTTGGCGTCGGGATAGAATTGCAGGCTGATGTTGCTCAGCACCGGCTTGGGGGCGCCGGGGAAGGTCTTGCTCAGACTCTTCATGACGAAGGAATATTGGGCGGCCATGGGGTCGCTGGTCCTTTGGAAAGATGGGGATTTCAGAGCGGCGTTTAGGGGATACGGCGCGACATTTCCAGCCTTAGCCCGTCATTGCGAGCGCGGCGAAGCAATCTACCCGCTGGAGATGGATTGCCGCGCTTCGACTGCCTGTTAGGCAGGCGCTCAGGACAGGCTTGCTTCGCTCCTCGCAATGACGAAGGTCAGTCCCGCCCGACCATCGCCTCGGCCCCCGCAAAGCGGTAATCCTTGAACCGTTCGCGCAGGGTTTTTTTCGACAATTTGCCGGTCGCGGTGTGGGGCAGCTCGTCGACGAATTCGATCGCGTCGGGCAGCCACCATTTGGCGACTTGGGTCGAAAGAAACTGGCGCAGTTCGTCGCGGTCGACGGTGCAGCCGTCGCGGCACACCACTACCAGCAATGGTCGCTCATCCCATTTGGGGTGGGCAATGCCGATCGCCGCCGCCTCGGCCACGCCGTCGAAGCCGACCGCGGCATTTTCGAGCTCGATCGAGCTGATCCACTCGCCGCCCGACTTGATTACATCCTTCGACCGATCGGTGATCTGCATCGTCCCGTCGGGGTGGAGCGCGGCGACATCCCCGGTGTCGAACCAATTGTCGCTATCGGCGGCGTCGGCGTCTTCCTTGAAGTATCGCCGCACCACCCATGGCCCGCGGACCTGCAAATCGCCGCTATGCTTGCCGTCGCGCGGCAGCACGGCGCCGCCCTCGTCGACGATGCGCATCTCGATCCCGAACGGGACTCGGCCCTGGCGGCAGATGAAGTCGACCTGTTCCTCGTCGGTCATGTCGTCCCAATTGGCCGGCGGTGCGCCCATCGATCCGATCGGCGAGGTTTCGGTCATCCCCCAGGCGTGACCGACATGGACTCCGCGCTTCCTGAACCACTCGACCATCGCGCGCGGCGCGGCCGATCCGCCGATCGTCACCGACTGCAGATCGGCAAGCCCGTCGCCGGTGCGCTCGATATGCTCGATCATCCCCAGCCAGACGGTCGGGACGCCTGCCGAATGGCTGACTTTTTCGTCGCGGAACAGGTCGCTTAATTGCGCCGGTCTATAATCCGCCGACAGCACCAATTTGCAACCGGTGAGCGGCGCTGCCCACGGGATCCCCCAGGCATTGGCGTGGAACATCGGGACGATCGGCATCACCACCGATCGTGCCGACAGGTTGAAGCAATCGGGTGCGACCTCGGCCAATGCATGCAGCAACGCCGAGCGATGTTCGTACAGCACGCCCTTGGGATTGCCGGTGGTACCGCTGGTGTAGCACAGGCCGCACGGGTCGCGTTCGTCGCCCTCGTGCCAGACGTAATTTCCAGCATAGGCACCGATCCAGTCGGCGAATTCATCCTCGACGCAAATAAAGCGTTCGATCGTCGTCCATTGCGGCTTTAGGCGCTCGACGAGCGGGGAAAAGGCGCGGTCGTAGATCAGCACGCGATCTTCGGCGTGATTGGCGATGTACACGAGCTGATCGTCGAACAGTCGCGGATTGATGGTGTGGAGCACCCCGCCCATGCCGATCGCGCCATACCAGGCGGTGAGGTGCGCGGCGTGATTCATTGCCAGCGTCGCGACGCGATCGCCGGGCTTGATACCGATCGCCTCAAGCGCCTGCGCCATCCGCCGCGCGTCGCGGGCGACCTCGCCCCAGCTGGTGCGGGTGATCGACCCGTCGGCCCACGCGGTTACGATTTCGCGACTGCCATGCTCGCGCTCGGCATGGTCGACCAGCCGCATGACCCGAAGCGGCCAATCCTGCATTGCTCCCAACCGCATCATCTCCACGCCTCCAACAATCGACCGAGCGCGGCAATCATCGTTGGTTACGCGGGACGGCGCAAGTGGCGGTTTAACGCCATTAGAAGGGCATTTTGAAGCCCGGCGGAAGCGGCAGGCCCGCGCTCATTTTCTGCATTTCCGCATTGGCCGCGACATCGGCCTTGGCCTTGGCGTCGTTCAATGCGGCGGTGATCAGATCCTCGAGCATCGACTTCTCCGACACCGCCATCAGGCTGTCATCGATCGAAACGCCGATCATGCGGCCCTTGGCGCTGGTGCGGATCTTGACCAGTCCGCCGCCGGCGACACCCTCGACTTCGACGTTGTCGAGATTGTCCTGCGCTTTCTGCAGCTCGGCCTGCGCATTTTGCGCCATTTCCATGATTTTTTCGAGGTCGAGGTCGGGCATGGTTCAGGCACCTTTCGAGTGAGTGATGGAATCGAGGCTGGCTTCGGGGAAGGCATCGAGCAAGGCACGGACGTCGGGCTCGGCGAGCACGTCGGCGCGGACCTGCTCCTCGGCGATCCGCTCCTGCTGCTGCAGCGACGGCTCGCCCCCGGCATCGGTAAAGCTCACCGCCCAGGTCGTGCCGGTGACGTCCTTGGCGGCGGCGGCCAGTTCACGCGGAAATTCGGGGCCGAGCGGGCGCAACGGGCGCAGCACGATCTCGCCCGGCCCGAACCGCACCAGGCCGACCTGGTCGCGCAATTGCAGCCCGAGGATGCGCTTGCCCGCGCCTTCGATCGCACCGATCAGATCGTTAAAGGTCACCACCGACGCGCTTGCTGCAGGCCGGGCAGGCGACGCAGACGGGGCGGCGCTCGGCACAGCCGCACTCCCCTGCCCGCCAGCCAGTCGCGCCAGCAAGGTCGCGGGATCGGGCAAATCGGCGGCATGGACCAGCCGCAGCAGCGCCATCGCCGCCGCTTCATTGGGGTCGGGCGCAATCGCGACGTCCTGCAGCCCCTTCAACAGCAATTGCCACAAACGGTGGATCGCTCCCCAGCCAAGCTTGCCCGCCCACTCCGCTGCGGCCTCGCGCTCCTCTGCCGATTGCAGCACATCGCCACTCGCCCCGGCCTTGGCGCGGGTCACGCTGTGCACCGCCTCCATCAGCCCGCGGATCAGCGATGCCGGGTCGATCCCGAGGCTATGCGCCTCGTCGAGCTGGGTCAGCACCGCCGCCGCATCCCCCGCCAGCAACACCTCGAGCATCCGCCGGGTCCGCCCGCGATCGGCCAGCCCGAGCATTGCTCTGACATCATCTGCAGCAACCCGGCCCTCGCCATGCGCAATCGCCTGGTCGAGGATCGACAGCCCGTCGCGCGCCGATCCCTCGGCCGCGCGGGCGATGACCTGCACCGCCTCCTCCTCGACCTCGACCCCCTCTTTCCGCGACACTTCGGCGAAATGCGCAGCGAGCAGTTCGGCAGGGATCCGGCGCAGGTCGAACCGCTGGCAGCGCGACAAGACGGTGACCGGCACCTTGCCCACTTCGGTGGTCGCGAAAATGAACTTCACATGTTCAGGCGGTTCCTCAAGAGTCTTGAGCAACGCATTGAAAGCGCCCTTGGAAAGCATGTGCACTTCATCGATGATGTAAATCTTGTAGCGCGCCGACACCGACGAATAGCGCACCGCCTCGATGATCTCTCGGACATTATCGACCCCGGTGTGCGATGCCGCATCCATCTCGATCACGTCGATATGCCGCCCCTCGGCGATCGCGACGCACGGCTCGCAAATTCCGCACGGATCGATCGTCGGCCCCCCGCTGCCATCGGGCCCGATGCAGTTCAAGGCCTTGGCGATCAGTCGCGCGGTCGAAGTCTTGCCCACCCCGCGCACCCCGGTCAGCAGGAAAGCATGCGCGATCCGCCCGCGCGCGATCGCATTGCCGAGCGTGGTGACCATCGCATCCTGCCCGATCAGCTCGTCGAACGACTGCGGTCGATATTTGCGCGCCAGCACGCGATAGGGCGACGCCTTGGTCGGCTTGGGCAAGTCGGGCAGGTCGAGGCCGAGTCCGGGCTCGTCGGCGGAAGGTGGGGAATCGCTCATTGCGCGCCAGTCTACTGGTCGCGCAGCGCGTTGTCGAAGGTGTAAAAAAGGTGGAAGCCGACGACCCGGGACGAAATCGTTGTGGCTGCTTCCTTCCGGATCTGACCAGGTTGGCGACAATCCCGCCCGCCGACTTCCAGGGGCGCATATGGCGAGCGATGCCGCCCAGTGCAAGCGCCGCTTACCGCCCCAGCCAGTTATGCGCCCCGCCCGGCATCCGCACCGTCAGCGTCTCCATCTCTGCCGTCAACTCGATCTGGCACGCCAGCCGCGACGTTCCAGTGACATGCGCGGCAAGGTCGAGCAGATCATCCTCCTCCTCGCTCGCCCGCGGCAACCTGGCGAAATCCTCCGGCGCGACGATCACGTGGCAGGTCGAGCAGGCCATCGCCCCCTCGCACGCACCCTCGAGCGGCTGGCCATTGTCCTGCGCGACATGGAGCAGCAACGCGCCCGTCTCGGCCTCGACCTCGCGCTCGAGTTCGCCGTAAATGTTGAGGAACCGAACGAGCGTCACGCCGCGAATCTCGTTTGCGCTTCGGCGGTCGCCGCAATCGTGCGGCACGCCGAAACCAGTTCGGCCTCCCCGGTGTAGCGCCCGAAGCCCAACCGGATCGACGACCGCGCCTGGCGGTCGCTCAACCCGATCGCGCGCAGCACATGGCTCGGGCGTCCTGAACCGGAAGCGCAGGCCGATCCCAGCGAGAATGCCAGGTTGCGGAGTTCGCCGATCAGCCGCGCCGCATCGAGCCCCTCGCGATGGAGATTGAGATTGCCGAGATAGCGATGCTCGATGCCGCCATTGAGCGTCCATCCGTCGCCAAGCGTCGCCAATGCAACCTCGAACAAGCGCGCGACATGGCTCAGATCCCGCGCCCGGCGTTCATTGGCGATCCGTGCCGCCGTCCCAAGCCCGACGCACAAGGCCGGCGACAAGGTCCCCGATCGCAACCCAGCCTCCTGACCGCCGCCGTGAAGCAAGGGCGCGGGCTCATGGCCCTTGCGGATCCACAAGCCGCCTACCCCCTTGGGCCCGTGGATCTTGTGCCCCGAAATCGCGATCAGGTCGGCCGCTTCGGGCAAATCGATCCGCCCGAACCCCTGCACCGCATCGCACAACATCACCGCGCCGACATTGTGCGCCAGTTCGGCCAACTCGGCGACCGGCTGGATCGTCCCGATCTCGTTGTTGATCATCATCGCCGCGACCAGCGCGGTGCGCGTGTCGATCGCTTCCTCCGCCTCGGCCAGGTCGACCCGACCGTCGGCCCCGACCGGCAGACGAATCACCTGATAGCCCCGCCCCTCGAGCCATTCGGCGCTGTCGAGCACGGCGGCATGTTCGGTGGCGATGGTCACGATCTTGCGCCGCTCGCTTTTCTCGATCGTCCCCTTGATCGCCCAGTTCAATGCTTCGGTCGCGCCGCTGGTGAAGATGAATCGCCCCTCGTCGAGCCCGACTTCGGTTAGCACCTGGTCGCGGGCATGGTCGACCGCTGCCGCCGCCTCGGCCCCCCACCGCGAGGGCGAATGCGGATTGGCATATTTCTCCTCGATCCACGGCCGCATCGCCGCCGCAACTTCGGGCGCAAGCGGCGTGGTCGCCTGGTAATCGAGGTA
Source organism: Sphingomonas bacterium (assembly GCA_026785645.1). Taxonomy (GTDB): domain Bacteria; phylum Pseudomonadota; class Alphaproteobacteria; order Sphingomonadales; family Sphingomonadaceae; genus Sphingomicrobium. The sequence continues at coordinate 10,706 of JAJAZM010000080.1, forward strand.
GATCATGCCGCCTGACTCGGGCGGAACCGCGCCGCGATCCGACCGAATTCGGCAAGGAAAGCGTCAACCTCGGCCTTGCTCGTGTCGGGTCCAAAACTCAGACGGAGGAATCCTGCGGCGACCGCATCGGGCACCGCCATTGCTTCAAGCACATGACTTGCCTTGGCCTTGCCCGAGGCGCAGGCGCTGCCCGCCGACACCGCAATCCCGGCCAAATCGAGCTGGACCAGCAACGATGCCGAGGTCGCTCCGGGCAGCGAAATTGCGCCAATGGTGGCAACGCGCGGTGCATGTTCGCCGATCACCGACGCTCCGACCGCCTTGATCCCGGCCTCGAGCCGCTGGCGAAGAACGGCCATGCGGTCCATGTCGTACGGCCGGACAGCGAGCGCGGCGGCGAACGCCAGCGCGCCCGGCACATCCTGGGTCCCCCGCCGATAGCCCTTCTCCTGGCCGCCGCCGCATGGGCTCAGCGTGCCGAGATCGCGCACCAGCAAGGCGCCGACCCCGGGCGGGCCGCCCAGCTTGTGCGCGCAGATGGCGATGAAATCGGCGTCCGGAAGCGGCATCTTCGACGCGCCCTGCGCGCAATCGGCGAGCAGCAGTGATCCGGCTTCGCGGATTTTCCCGGCGATCCGGTCGAGCGGCTGGACGATCCCGGTCTCGTTATTGACCTGCTGAAGCGCGACCAAAGTCGGACCTTGCGCAAGCACCGCGTCCAGCGCCGCCTCGTCGATCAGCCCGTCCGCTCCGACCGCCATCACACTCGCCCCCTCGCCCATCGCAAACGGCACGATGGCATGTTCGGTCGCGCCATAGGCTCGCCCAGCGACGCGGGCGCGGCGGCCGACAATCTCGACCGACTCGCTAGCACCCGAGGTAAAGATGACGTCATGCCGCCAGTCGAGCGCTGCCTTGAGCGTGTCGCGAGCTTCTTCGAGCAGGGCGCGCGCGGCGCGGCCTTCGGCATGCGGCGAATTCGGATTGCTCCAAGCCACCATCCCGCGGACGAAGGCGTCACGTGATTCGGCGATCACCGGCGTGGTCGCGGCATGATCGAAATAGATACGATTGGTCAAAAGCCTGCCTGTCCCCGCGCCTGATGAAACCTCGCGCCTGATTATGCCCGCGCCTGATTAATCCATGCAATTGCCAGCGCTCGGCTGGTCCCTATATAGGCACTGCCCGCGCGGCGCACCTGCCCGCGTGCCCACCAATCGTCAACCGCGAGCCTTTTATCCCATGCCCGAAGTCATTTTTCCTGGTCCCGAAGGCCGCCTCGAAGGTCGCTTCAATCCCGGCCCCCGTCCGCGCGCACCGGTCGCGATGATCCTCCACAGCCATCCGCAGGCCGGTGGCACGATGAACAACAAGATCGTGCAATTGCTCTACAAGACCTTCGTCCGCCGCGGTTTCGCTACCCTGCGCTTCAATTTTCGCGGAGTCGGCAAGAGCCAGGGC
>JAJAZM010000081.1 GCA_026785645.1 Sphingomonas bacterium
GTTGGCAACCGCTTCGAACGCCGCCCGGACGATATGCCCGCGACCCGAGCCCAGCGTCAGCCCGAGGATCGTCCCGTGCGCCTCCGGCCGCCAGTGCGGCGCGCCCAATCCGGCGAACCCCGGCACGACCTGCACCCCGCCGCTATCTGACACCGATCGCGCTAGCGCTTCGCCATCATCCGTCGGAGCGATCAGTCCCAATTCGTCACGCAGCCATTGCAGCATCTGTCCGGCGACGAACAGCGAGCCTTCGAGCGCATAATGGCGCTTGCCGCCGAGCTGCCATGCGACAGTCGATAGCAAGCGGTGCGCCGAGACCGGCGGGGCGTCCCCGGCGTGAGTCAGGATGAAGGCGCCGGTGCCATAGGTCGCCTTGGTCTCGCCCGGGCTGAAGCAGCCCTGCCCGATCGCCGCCGCCTGCTGGTCGCCGGCCATTCCGGTGATTGCAATCGGGCAGCCGAAATGCTCGGCCGAGGTGACCCCGATCGGCCCTGCGCAATCGACAATCTTGGGCAAGGTCGCGCGGGGCACGCCGAACAGATCGCACAGCCCGTCATCCCATCCGCTGCGAAGGTCCATCAGCTGGGTGCGCGAGGCATTGGTCGTATCGCTAACATGGAGTCCGCCGGTGAGCTTGAACAACAGCCAGCTCTCGATCGTGCCGACGCACAATCGGTCTCCGGCGGCGCGAAGCTCGGGCCAGTGGTCGAGCGCCCAACGGATTTTGGTCGCGCTGAAATAAGGGTCGAGCAGCAGCCCGGTGGTCGCTTGCACGTGACGCTCATGCCCCGCCTCGCGCAGCGCTGCGCAGGAATCGGCGGTGCGCCGATCCTGCCACACAATCGCCGGGGCCAGCGCAGCGCCGCTCGCCCGATCCCAGAAGACGATCGTCTCGCGCTGGTTGGTGAGCCCGATGCCCGCGATCCGCTTAGCCCCGTCGCCGACCGCTTCGCGCGCCGCCGCTAACGTCAGCTGCCAGATCTCCTCGGCATCCTGTTCGACCCAGCCGGGCTTCGGATACTTCGTCGTCAGCATGCGCTGCGCCATCGCCCCGGCGCGACCTTCAGCGTCGACCAGCAGCGCGCGCGTGCTCGACGTGCCTTCGTCGATGACCAGCAATGTGTCGTCCATGGCGCTCCCCTCGGCCCCTTAAACCGCGAACCCGCGCGGCATGCCAGCGCCATATGCTCGACCCGCGCCGGCGACTGGTCTAGCGTGGGTCGACGATGAGCGGGAGCATGGATCAGGACCGAGGACGTGAGCGCGCGGCGGGGCTCCTGCTGATCGCCGCGGCGGCGCTTGCGCTGGTCCTCGCCAACTCGCCGCTGGCCGAGACGTGGCATCATCTGCTCGAAGCGCCGCTCGGCATCGCGTTGCCGCAGATCGGCATGCTCACCCCGCATCTGCTGGTCGCCGACGGGCTGATGGCGATCTTCTTCCTGCTGGTCGGGCTCGAGGTGAAGCGCGAATGGTACGAAGGTCGGCTTTCGACCCCGAGCGACCGCCGACTGCCGATAATCGCCGCCGCGTGCGGCATGGCGGTCCCGGCGTTGGTATATTTGCTGGTAGTTGATTTCCAGCCCGAGCTGGCGCGCGGCTGGGCGATCCCGGCGGCGACCGACATTGCCTTCGCCATCGGCCTGCTTGCCTTGCTCGGCCCGCGAGTGCCGCCATCGATCAAGCTGCTGCTGGTGACCATCGCCATCATCGATGACATTGGGGCGGTGCTGGTGATCGCGTTGGTCTATACCGCCGAGCTCAATGTGGTCGCGCTCGGCGCCGCGCTGGCGGTCACTGGCGCAATGACCGTGCTCGGGCAATTCGGCGTTCGAAGACTTTGGCCGTTCGTGCTTGGCTTTGGCCTGCTGTGGCTGCTGGTGCTGGCCAGCGGAGTCCATGCGACGATCGCCGGGGTGATGGCGGCGCTGACCATCCCGCTTGGCCGCGGCGAGTCCCGCTCTCCGCTCAAGCGGCTCGAGCATCGCATTCATCCATGGGTGATGTTCGGGGTGGTGCCGTTGTTCGGGCTGGTGTCGGCCGGGGTGACCTTGACCGGCGGGCTCGGCACGCTCGCCGAACCGATCCCGCTGGCGATCCTGCTCGGCCTGTTCGTCGGCAAGCAAGTCGGCGTGTTCGGCGCGATCTGGGCGGCGGTCAGCCTAGGGCTGGCGACGCGGCCGGCGGGCACCAGCTGGATCCAGCTCTACGGTGCGGCGATCCTGTGCGGGATCGGCTTCACCATGAGCCTGTTCATCGGTGGGCTGGCATGGCCCGGGCGACCCGATTTAATCGATAGCGCCAAGGTCGGGACCTTGGCGGGATCGCTCCTCGCGGCAATCGCGGGCTACCTCGTACTTCGCTTCGCCCATCTGACCAGCAGCACGCAGCAGGATGAGGAAGAAGCTTGCCGCTTGTGGGCGGCCGAGCATGACGACGGAAAGGCTGAACCATGATCCGACGGACTCCCCTGCTACTCGCCGCCGCGCTGGCCAGCTGCCAATTGTCGCCACCCGCTACGACGAGTGACAGCCTCGATTCGATCGCTCGTGATTATGTACTATTGAGCCTGACCATCGGCGAGAAAGAGGAAGGGTATATCGACGCTTATTATGGCCCACCCGAGCTGCAGGCGGCGGCCAAGACCGAAGCACCCAAGCTATCGCTGCCCGAACTGGCAAGTCGCGCCACCGCATTGTCCGCGCGGGTCGCAGCACTGGCGCGGGTCGGCCTCGAGGCCCGCCGTGCCGCCTTCCTCGCCGCGCAACTGACGGCGGCGCAGACGCGGCTGAGGATGATGTCTGGCGAGAGGTTGAGTTTCGCCGATGAAGCCACGGGGCTGTTCGGGGTTTCGCCCGAGCTCAAGCCGCTCGCCAGCTACGACCCGGTGCTGGCGCGGATTGAGGCGCTGGTGCCGGGGCCGGGGTCGCTGTCAACGCGGGTCGATGCGTTCCAGGAGCGTTTCACCATCCCTGCAGTCAAATTGAAGCCGGTGTTCGACGCCGCGATCGCCGAGTGCAAGGCGCGCACGGCCCGGCATATCGCACTGCCCGAGGGCGAGCGGTTTGACATGGCGTTCGTCACCGGCAAGAGCTGGTCGGGCTATAATTATTATCAGGGCAAGGCGACCAGCCGGATCGAGATCAACACCGATCTTCCGATCCGCATTTCGCGGGCGGTCGATCTTGGTTGTCATGAGGGTTATCCCGGCCACCATGTCTTGAACGCGCTGCTCGAACAACGGCTGGTGCAGGGCAAGGGCTGGATCGAGTTTTCGGTCTATCCGCTCTATTCGCCGCAGTCGCTGATCGCCGAGGGGTCGGCCAATTACGGCATCGACCTCGCCTTTCCCGGCCCGGAACGGCTCGCCTACGAAACCCGCGTGCTGTATCCGCTGGCCGGGCTGCCGACCGCCGATGCCGCGCGCTACGCCGGCCTGCAGGACGCGATGAAGGCTCTGGCCGGTGCGCGTTTCACCATCGCCCGGGAATTGCTCGAAGGCCGCATCGACGAGGGCGAAGCGGTGCGGTTAGTGCAGCGCTACCAACTGGTCTCGCCCGAGCGCGCCAAACAGAGCGTTGCTTTCACCAGGCAATATCGAAGCTACGTCATCAACTACGGCCTCGGCCAGGAGTTGGTCCGCGCCGACGTCGAAGCGGCAGGCGCGACTCCGAAGGCTCGCTGGAAACGTATGGAAGCGATCATCAGCGAGCCGACCTTGCCGAGCGATCTCGTCGGCTAGACTAGTCTGGATAAAGATCGCTCTTCCGTAGCCATCCCGATTGCGAATTGGGCTCGCCGACAAAGTCGACCTTGATCCACTCCCGGTTCGATTCATTGGCCGAGGCAAGCACGCCGACACCGTCGCCACGCACCACATAGGCGGCTCGATGTTTCGGGATGCCCGGTGCGTCATAGAAATAAGCGCGGGCGGCGCGGACCACGCGAATAGAGCGCCAGCGATAGGGTGCCGCAAGCTGAAACTTCGCTAAGTAGCTTTTGTCGGCGAAGTGCTGGACGTTCCAACATCCGCCATGCTCCTTTTCGAGCGCAATTATCGCTGCGCCGCCGCGCGTGAGCGTCGCAATCCCAGAAATATGGTCGCTGGGAAGCGCGCCGGGGAAGTAGCTGTCGATCCTGGCGCGACCCTTGCGCAAAGTGCCGGAAAAATAAAAAATGCACGAGAACTGCCCTCGGCCGGTCGAACTGCTGTAATAGCCGCTCACCCGTTGAGTCGATGGGTCGAGGCCAACAATCAAGTCACCGTAATCCCCGGACAGCGAGGCTCCGTCGTTTTTGGTGCTGGCCGCACCCCCAAACGCACTAAATCCTAGCGCAAGCCCAGTGAGGATCGCGCGCCCTGCTCCGAGCCAACGGGGAAGGCTCACAATTTCTCGGTCAGTTCCGGGACAATCTTGAACAGGTCGCCGACCAGGCCGATGTCGGCGACCTGGAAGATCGGCGCGTCCTCGTCCTTGTTGATGGCGATGATCACCTTGCTGTCCTTCATCCCCGCGAGATGCTGGATCGCGCCAGAGATACCGATCGCGAGATAGACTTCGGGGGCGACGATCTTGCCCGTCTGGCCGACTTGGTAATCGTTCGGGGCATAGCCCGCATCGACCGCCGCACGGCTCGCGCCGACGCCGGCACCGAGCTTGTCGGCGAGCGGGTCGATCAACGCGTGAAATTGGTCGCTGCTGCCAAGCGCGCGGCCGCCCGAGACGATGATCTTGGCGCTGGTAAGTTCGGGGCGTTCGGA
>JAJAZM010000082.1 GCA_026785645.1 Sphingomonas bacterium
CGCGGTGCGCGCCGAAGGCCTCACCTACGGCCAGTTCATCCACGCGCTGAAGCTCGCCAACATCGATCTCGACCGCAAGGTCCTGGCCGACATTGCGATGCACGAAGCCGCCGCTTTCTCGGCGATCATAGCGCAGGCGAAAGCCGCTCTGCCCAAGGAAGACACCGCCAAAGCGGCGTAAGCTTCGAGGAAACGAACAAGTAAGGGCGTCGCGAGCAATTGCGACGCCCTTTTTGTCAGTCGAGCAATTCGTAGGCCGGGAGCGTCAGGAATTCCTCGAACTCGCGATCGGTGACGAGGTGGTAGAATAGCCGAGCGGCGGTCTGCAGGTCCGGACTGGGGGGAAGCTTGACCAGCTCGGCCTGCAGTAGATCCTCGAACAGGTCGAAGCAGAACAGGCGGCCGTCATCGAGCCGCGCCTCAAACCGCAACCATTGCCACAATTGCGAGCGGCAGATTTCGGCGGTCGCTGCATCTTCCATCAGATTGTATAGCGGAACCGCGCCGCGCCCGCCGAGCCAGGCGGCAATATATTGCACCGCTACCCGGATATTCTCCCGCGCGCCGGCTTCGGTGCGGACGCCAGGATGAATTTCGAGCATCGCCGCGCGGTCTGGAACGTGCGCCACGCGACGGTCGAGCTGGTTGGCGCCGGGCATGGCGGCAAACGCTTCCATCGCCACGCCGACCAGCGCCGGATGCGCGACCCAGGTGCCGTCATGGCCATTGCCGACCTCGCGCTCCTTGTCGGCGCGGACCTTGGCCAACGCGGCGTCATTGGCGGCCGGGTTGTCCTTGACCGGGATCTGCGCCGCCATCCCGCCCATGGCATGCGCGCCGCGGCGGTGGCAGGTGTCGATCAGCCGGAGCGAATAAGCCGCTAGAAACGCCTTATCCATGGTCATTGCCGAGCGATCGGGGGTCAACCGTTTGTGGGTTCGGCCGATCCGCTTGACGGTCGAGAAGATATAGTCCCAGCGGCCACAGTTGAGGCCGACGATATGATCCTTCAGCGCGTGGAGGATTTCGTCCATCTGGAATGCCGCGTCGATCGTCTCGATCAGCACGGTCACCCGGGTCGAGCCGTGGCGAAGCCCGAGCCGTTCCTCGGCGAAGGCGATGACGTCGCTCCACAGCGCGGCCTCCTCGGCCGATTCGAGCTTGGGGAGGTAATAATAAGCGCCCGATCCGGCGGCGCGCGCGGCAGCGGCATTGTGCAGCAGATACAGCGCGAAATCGACGAACGCGCCGGCCAGCGGGGTACCGTCGAGGGTCAGGTGGCACTCGTCGAGGTGAAGCCCGCGCGGGCGGACGATCAATACCGCCGGCTTGGGGCCGAGGGCATAGGATTTGCCCGATGCAGGATCGGTGAAGGTCAGCGTGCCGCGCCAGCGATCGATGAGGTTGGCCTGGCCGTCGATCAGATTGTCCCACGTCGGCGCGGTCGAATCCTCGAAATCGGCCATGAAGGTCTGCGCGCCCGAATTGAGCGCGTTGATGACCATCTTGCGGGTCGTCGGCCCGGTAATTTCGACCCGGCGGTCCTGGAGGTCGTCGGGGGCGCGCGCCACTTGCCAATCGCCAGCGCGGATCGCGGCGGTGTCGGCGCGAAAGTCAGGCAGCTCGCCCGCATCATAGCGCGCTTGCACGCCCATTCGCGCGGCCAGCAGGTCGCGGCGCCGCTGGTCGAAACGGCGATGAATCGCGCCCAGCAGCCCGAGCGCGGCCGGGGTCAGTATCTCCCCGGCGCGCGGATGGTTGCTCGGCGCCGCTTCGACCGTCCGCTCGGCAAGCAACGTCTCGCTCACGCACGCGCCTCATGGGTGATGACATAGCGGGTGGTGGCGCCGAGACGATCGCGGAAGGTGAGCCGCTGCCATTCGGTGCGGGCGCGAGTCGAATCGGGGAATGGTCCCGAAATCTCCTCGGTGCCGGGTACGACCTCGTCGAACTGGCAGTCGCGATACTCGCCGCCGATGACCCAATATCTCTGTCCCATGATCATGCTCCTCTTTTAGGCGGCTACAGCGGTGAATTGATCGGCTTCGGTCGATTGTGCGAGCGCGGTGGTCGATGACGTCCCGGCCGACAGGGTCAGCGCGACCTTGTCGAAATAACCGGTGCCGACCTCGCGCTGGTGGCGGGTGGCGGTATAGCCTGCGGCCTCGCTTGCGAATTCGGCCTGCTGGAGGCGCGAGTAAGCCGCCATGCCTTCGTCGCGATAATTGCTGGCAAGCTCGAACATCGCATGGTTGAGGCTGTGGAAGCCGGCCAGGGTGACGAACTGGAACTTGTAGCCCATCGCGCCAAGCTCGCGCTGGAATTTGGCGATGGTCGCCTCATCGAGCTTGGCCTTCCAGTTGAAGCTGGGCGAGCAATTATAGGCCAGCATCTTGCCCGGATATCTGGCGTGCACCGCTTCGGCGAAGCGCCTCGCATCGTCGAGGTCGGGGTTGCTGGTTTCCCACCACAACAGATCGGCATGTTCGGCAAAGGCCAGCCCGCGGGCGATGCAATGATCGAGCCCGGTGCCGTCCTTCAAGCGGAAGAATCCTTCGGGGGTGCGTTCGCCGGTCAGGAACGGGCGGTCGCGCTCGTCGACGTCCGACGTGATCAGCTTGGCGCTCTCGGCGTCGGTGCGGGCGACGACCAAGGTCGGAACCCCCATCACGTCGGCGGCGAGCCGCGCCGCGTCAAGGTTGCGGATGTGCGCCTGGGTCGGGATCAGCACCTTGCCGCCGAGATGGCCGCATTTCTTCTCTGCCGCCAATTGGTCCTCAAAATGCA
>JAJAZM010000083.1 GCA_026785645.1 Sphingomonas bacterium
AGGCGGCTCTCTCCACGCTCGGCAAATTGCTCCCCGGCTGCGTCATTTTCTCCGACGAATTGAACCATGCGTCGATGATCGCCGGGATCAAGAATAGCGGCTGCGAGAAGCGCGTGTTCCGCCACAACGATCTCGCCCATCTCGAGCAATTGCTGCTCGAGGAAGATCCCGAGACCCCAAAATTGATCGCCTTCGAAAGCGTCTATTCGATGGACGGCGACGTCGCCCCGATCGCGGCGATCTGCGACCTCGCCGACAAATACGAAGCGCTGACCTATCTCGACGAGGTCCATGCGGTCGGCATGTACGGCCCGCGCGGTGGCGGTATTTCCGAAGCCGATGGCACCGCCGATCGGGTAACGATCATCGAGGGTACGCTGGGCAAGGCGTTCGGGGTCATGGGTGGCTACATCACCGCCGACACCAACATCATCGACTGCATCCGCAGCTATGCCCCGGGGTTCATCTTCACCACCAGCCTGTCGCCGGTGCTGGTTGCCGGGGCACTGGCCAGTGTTCGCCACTTGAAGGTCTCTTCGGAGGAGCGCGAGGCGCAGCAGGCCGGGGCAGCGATGCTCAAGGCCAAGTTCCGCGATAATGGCCTGCCGGTGATGGACAGCGTGACCCACATCGTCCCGCTCGCCGTCGGCTGCCCGATCAAGGCCAAGCGGATCAGCGACATCCTGCTCGCCGAATATGGCCTGTACGTCCAGCCGATCAATTTCCCGACCGTTCCGCGCGGCACCGAGCGGCTGCGCTTCACGCCCGGGCCCAACCATAGCGAAGCGATGATGGACGAGCTCGCGGGCGCGCTGGTCGAGATTTGGGACCGGCTCGAGCTCGAGCTTCGCCAGGCCGCCTGAAGGCTGGCGAAATCGTTGCGTATCGCCTAGAGAATCGCGATGCGCATTGCCCTATCCGCCGACCATGCCGGGGTCGATCTCAAGGACCTGCTGGTCGCTTGGCTCAAAGATCAGGGCCATGAGGTCACGGATCTCGGCACTAACGGCCATGAACCGGTCGATTATCCCGACTATGGTGCTCGAATGGCGCGCGCGATCGAAGCTGGCGATACCGATCGCGGGATTGTCATTTGCGGGTCGGGGATCGGCATCGCGATCGCCGCCAATCGCTCCCCCGCAGTGCGCTGCGCCCAGATTGCCGAGCCATATTCGGCCCATTTGGCGCGCCATCATAACGACGCCAATTGCATCGCGCTTGGATCGCGGTTGATCGGGGTCGATATGGCCAAGGCCTGCGTCTCGGCCTTCCTCGAAACGCCATTCGACGGCGGTCGCCACCAGCACCGGGTCGACAAGCTCGCCCATATCAATGAGGTCCTATCCTGATGGCCACCCTTGCCGATCCTGCTTTGCTCAGCGACGTTCAGCCCGACGGTTTCTTTACCCGCCGCCTGGCCGATGCCGATCCCGCGGTCGCCGCCGGGATCGCCGCCGAGCTTCACCGCGAGCAGACCCAGATCGAATTGATCGCGTCGGAAAATATCGTCAGTCGTGCGGTGCTCGAAGCGCAGGGATCGGTGCTGACCAACAAATATGCCGAAGGCTATCCCGGGCGGCGTTACTATCAGGGCTGCGAACCGTCGGACACGGTCGAGACGCTGGCGATCGATCGCGCCAAGCAATTGTTCAACTGCGGCTTTGCCAACGTCCAGCCGCATTCGGGCGCGCAGGCCAATGGCGCGGTGATGCTGGCGCTGACCAGGCCGGGCGCCACGATCCTCGGGATGAGCCTCGATGCCGGCGGTCACCTGACCCACGGCGCCAAGCCGTCAATGAGCGGCAAATGGTTCAACGCCATTCAATATGGCGTTCGCCGCGACGATGACCTGATCGATTTCGAGCAGGTCGAGGCGCTCGCCAAGGAGCATCGCCCCACCCTAATCATCGCCGGCGGCTCGGCCTATCCGCGCCAAATCGACTTCGCCAAGTTCCGCGCCATCGCCGACGAGGTCGGCGCAATCTTCATGGTCGACATGGCGCATTTCGCGGGCCTCGTCGCGGCGGGCGAGTATCCGACTCCGTTCGGCCACGCCCATGTCGTCACCACCACCACCCACAAGACCCTGCGCGGCCCGCGCGGCGGCATGGTGCTGACCGATGATGAAGCGATCGCCAAGAAAATCAATTCGGCGGTCTTCCCGGGCTTGCAGGGCGGACCGTTGATGCACGTCATCGCCGCCAAGGCAGTGGCGTTCGGCGAAGCGCTCGAACCCGGTTTCAAGACGTATGCCAAGGCGGTCATCAAGAACGCTCAGACGCTCGCCGGACGCCTCAAGGACCGCGGCGCCGATCTCGTCGCTGGCGGAACCGACACCCACCTCGCTCTGGTTGACCTGCGCCCGCTCAGGATCACCGGCAAGGACGCCGACGAAGCGCTCGAGCGCGCCGGGATTACCTGCAACAAGAATGGCATTCCGTTCGATCCGCTGCCGCCGATTCAGACCAGCGGAATTCGCGTCGGAAGTCCCGCTGGAACCACGCGCGGCTTCGGCACCAGCGAATTTGCCGAAATTGGCGATATGGTCGCCGACGTCCTCGCCGGGGTGGCCAAGGGAGACCCCGCGACCGAACGCGCCGTAAACGTCCGAGTGCGCGCCTTGTGCGCCCGCTTCCCCATCTATCAGAAGTGAGACCCGCCATGACCCAGCCAGAAGACCAAAATCCCAATTTCCTCGGCCGCGCGACTGACGAGATCAAGGGGATTGGCCGCGAGGGGTTGTCGCATCCTTCGACCAAGCCGGTGCTGGGCGGTGCGGTGATCGGCACGGTCGCGGCGATCCTGCTGCCCGTCCTGACCATCCCGATCGGCCTGATTGGCGGTGCCGCGATCGCCTTGTGGTTGCGCATCAAGCGCTAATCGGATGAGATGTCCGTTCTGCGCTCATGAAGACAGCCAGGTAAAGGACAGCCGTCCGTCCGAGGATGGCGCTTCGATCCGTCGCCGCCGCGAATGTGCCGGATGCGGGGCTCGTTTCACCACCTTCGAACGGGTCCAGTTACGCGACCTCACCGTGCTCAAGAAGGACGGCAAGCGCGAACCGTTCGACCGTGCCAAGCTGGAGCGCGCAATCGGCCACGCCTGCCGCAAGCGCTCGATCGATTCGGCCAAGATCGAACAGATGGCGAGTGGCATCCAGCGCCGCCTCGAAACCAGCGGCGACGAAGTGACGACCGACATGATCGGCCAATTGGTGATGTTCGGCCTCAAGAGCCTCGATCCCGTCGCCTATATCCGCTTCGCCTCGGTCTATAAGGATTTCACCGAAGCCGGCGACTTCGCCGACATCGCCGAAGCCGTCGAAGGCGCCCCCCGGCCGCCCGAAGGACCCGGCCTGCTCGACAAATTGATATGAGCTTGGCCGGCCCGATCATCGTCCTCGTCCGCCCCCAGCTGGGTCAGAATATCGGCAAGGCGGCGCGGGCGATGCTCAATTTCGGGCTCACCGAACTTCGCCTCGTCGCCCCGCGCGACGGCTGGCCCAATCCCGAAGCGGGGCCAGCGGCGAGCGGTGCCGACGAAGTGCTGGTCGACGCCAAGCTGTTCGCCACGGTGGCCGAGGCGGTCGCCGATTGCGCCGCGGTGTTCGCCTCCACCGTACGCCGCCGCGAACTCGTGCTTCCGGTGGTCGGGCCGACCGAAATGGCAGCTGCAATCCATGCCCAGCCGGGGCGCACCGCAATCCTGTTCGGACCCGAACGATCGGGGCTCGCGACCGAGGATGTCGCGCTTGCCGGCACCATCGTCACCGTGCCCATCAACCCCGAGTTCGGAAGCCTCAATCTCGCCCAGGCGGTCATCCTGCTCGCTTACGAATGGTCGCGCGGACAGCCGCTTTCCCAGCCGACATTCAAGGAAGCCGAGCCGCGCGCGTCGCAGTTCGAAGTCGAGGGGCTGGTCGGGCAGGTCGATGCCGCGCTTGAAGCGGCGGGCTATTACTTCCCGGTCGACCGCACCGAAGTCAGCAAGCTGACGATGCGCACTTTGCTGACCAAGCCCGATTGGTCGAGCCGCGAGATACGCGCCATGCGCGGCATGATCCGCTCGATCGCCAAAGGCACGAAGCGCTAGTTACCAGCGTTCACCTTGACCATCGGGCCTGCCTCGTCTAGGCGCGCCCTTCGCAATTGACCCCGCACTCCGGTGAAGCGGTGGTCCTGCCTCGTGGCAATCACGAGGTGGCGCGGTTCCGGAAAACTATCGCGTCAAATGACGTAACGCAATTGGAGTAACAACATGTCGAAGCGCAAAAGCGCCAAGTATAAGCTCGATCGCCGCATGGGCGAAAACGTCTTCGGACGGCCCAAGAGCCCGGTCAATCGCCGCGAATATGGTCCCGGCCAGCACGGCCAGCGCCGCAAGGGCAAGGTCTCCGACTTCGGCCTCCAGCTGCGCGCCAAGCAGAAGCTCAAGGGCTATTACGGCGACGTCACCGAGAAGCAGTTCAAGCAGACCTTCCAGCATGCTTCGCGCATGAAGGGCGACGCCAGCCAGAACCTGATCGGCCTGCTCGAGCGCCGCCTCGACATGATCGTCTATCGCGCCAAGTTCGCGCCGACCATCTGGGCAGCTCGCCAGTTGGTCAGCCACGGCCACATCCGCGTCAACGGCATCAAGTGCAACATCGCCTCGCGTCGCTGCGACGTGAATGACGTGATCGAGCTCGGCCCCAAGGCGCAGGAAATGGCACTGGTGATGGAAGCGCAAGGTCTGGCCGAGCGCGACATCCCCGAATATGTCTCGGCCGACGGCACCGCCAAGGTGACCTTCGCGCGCGTTCCGACGCTCGACGAAGTGCCCTATCCGGTCCGCATGGAACCGAATTTGGTGGTCGAATTCTATTCGCGCTGATCCTTCGCCGGATGATCGCGATGCAATCGGGCGGCCCTTCGGGGTCGCCCTTTTTGTTGATGCTCGCTAGAGGCACGCCATGACACATATCCCCCTGCCCGAATGGGCCCCGCACGAAGCAGTGTGGATCGGTTTCCCGAGCGATCCGACATTGTGGGAGGACAACCTTGCCCCCGCGCAGGCCGAAGTCGCCGCTTTTGCCGAGGCGGTTCATGCCGCCGGTGCAGGCGAGGCCGTCTGGCTGGTCGCCGCCGACGAGACCGCCGCCGCTAAGGCGCGCCGGCTCGCGCCCTTCGCAACCGTGATTGTCGAGCCGTTCGGCGACATCTGGCTGCGCGACACCGGCGCGATCATTGTCGGCAGCGGCGCGGACCGGCGTGCACAGGGCTTCGGTTTCAATGGCTGGGGCGAGAAATATAGGCTGGAGGGCGACGACAGCATCGGCCAGCGTCTCGCCGCCGCCGCCGGCCTGCCCTACGCCAGGGCCGACTGGATCCTCGAGGGCGGCGCGATCGACGGCGACGGCAGCGGCACCTTCCTCACCACCGAGCAATGCCTGCTCAACCCCAACCGCAACCCCGGATTCGGCCGCTACGAAGTCGAACAGCGCCTCGCCAGTGACCTCGGCGCGATCCGTGTGGTGTGGCTCGGCGACGGGCTTGAGAATGACCATACCGACGGCCATGTCGACAATATCGCGCGGTTCGTCGCGCCCGGCCGGGTCGCGATCCCCGAGGCGGTCGAGGACGACCCCAACGCCCCCGCTTATGCCGATGCCGCCGAAATCCTGCTCGACGCCGATCTCGAGGTCGTCGCCATCCCCTCCCCCGGGCTTGTGGAGCGCCCTTCGACTTCGCTCGGGACAGGCGGAACCGAGGTGGTGCCCGCGAGCTACATGAACTTTTACATCGGCAATGCCACCGTGGTCGTGCC
>JAJAZM010000084.1 GCA_026785645.1 Sphingomonas bacterium
GGGGGCTGGGGATGCCGTCGCCGTTGATGTGGGGCGGGATCGTCGCGGTGCTCAACTTTATTCCGTACATCGGGCCGGTTGTCGCAGCGCTGTTGCTGTTCGTCGGCGGGCTGATGTCCTTCCCCGACGCCTGGTCGGCGTTGCTTCCGCCAGCGATCTTCCTCGCCATGCATACGGTCGAGGCCAATGCCATCACCCCGATGATCGTCGGCAAGAAGATCGAGGTAAACCCGCTGCTGATCCTCGTCGCGCTGAGTTTCTGGGCATGGGTGTGGGGGACCACCGGCGCGCTGCTCGCGGTGCCGCTGCTGATCATCTTCAAGACGGTGTTTGCGGCGGCGGGCACCCCTGACATCGCCGGCTTCCTGTTCGAGGACGGGACATTGACTCATGTCGGCGAAGAGGATGAAAAAGCCGATCAGGGCCGTTGACAGCCCAAGGGGGCTGACCTAGTTGCCCGCCCACGCCATTATTAGCGGGTGTAGCTCAGTTGGTTAGAGCGCCGGCCTGTCACGCCGGAGGCCGCGGGTTCAAGTCCCGTCACTCGCGCCATTTTCCTGAACTGAGGGAATAAGGCGAACTTTCCCTGCTAATTGGCCTTGGTCGCGGTGTCGGTCGCGCCGACCTTGGCGCCGAACGCCGTTTCACTTGCCGCAGGGGCGCCGTCGCCCAGGGTCCAGCGCAGATTGTCCGAGGCGGCGACGCGTTCGATATACGGTTTGTGCACGACCTTCTCGACCGCTTCGCGCGCCTGCGGGGTGAACAATACGCGGACGCGCTTGCCGTCGGGCTCGATCTTGACCGCCGCGCCCGCGATTTGGGTCACCACCGGCCCCACCGCAGTGACGACCGGCATGCGGACGATGCTCATCGCCGCCAACCTGAGCAACTTGGGGTCGGATTCACGCCCCGAATAGGATTGACCGAACGCCTTGGGCAGGCCCCATCCGCCGCTCCAGCGATAGAATAGATGCGCGCCGACCACCGCCGTCTTGGCCAGGCTCGACGCCCAGTACGGAACGACATAATTGGCATGATAATGGGTGGCGTTGCCGACAGCGGGGTAAACCGAGCCGGCGAGCGCCGCTGCGGCGACCTTGCGCGCGCGGTCCCAGCTCGCGGTCATCGGCGCCCGGGCCATCGACCCGTCGCAGGTGAAGGTGAACTGGCAGCCGGTCTGGCGGGTCGACCCCTGATAGACCACGCCGCACACGCTCGACGGGAAGGCCGGATGGCGGGCGCGATTGAGGATTACCTGGGCGACCGCGCGCTGGCCGTCGCTCGGTTCCTGCCCGGCTTCGTAATAGACTGCGCTGGTCAGGCATTCGAGCGCGCGCGCCTGGGCGGCGCTGCTGGCGCTTCCCCAGACGAACGGGCGGGCTGCACCGGCCGGGCCCGCGACCGGAACGGCGCTGTTGATCTTGAGCGCATCGAGCGGCGCGACCGGGCGATAGTCCATCGCCGGGGCTTGCGGCAAGGCAGCCTCGGTGGTGGCGGAGCCAGGCAGGCGAAGCGTCGAGCTTGCACTCCCGGCGATCGCGGCGGCCGCAATCAGCGCAGCCAGCCCCAGCCCGGCGCTCTCACGCGGGTAACGGCGCCACAGATCGGCGGGATCGAAGGTTTTCAACGTCGTCATGGGATGCGGTGATATAGTCATATAATACGCATTATTCAAGATCGCGGCTTAGCCGGCCCTGAACCGCCCGGTCTCCATCCAGCGCAGCAATGGCTTGAGCGGGGCGATCCAGATGATCCCGATCACGAGGTAAAACAGCGACTGGAGCAGTACCGGCCAGCGCCCGACTTCGCCCGAAAAGGATGCGACGAGCACTGCCAGCAGCACGATGAGCAGCAGGATGCCCGCGACCCCCGCGCCGGTCCGCCAACTGGGTTTGTTCACCGCCACATTAATACTCCTTGAGGGGACGCAAAGCCGTCGAGCGGGACGTCCCACGGATCAGCCGATATCATCTCGTCGATCAATTGCACCGCCCAGCCAAGCCCGATCAGCAGCGCGCCGCGCCGTTTGAGATCGCCCAGCACGCGGTCGTAATGGCCCTTGCCCTGGCCGAGCCTGGTGCCCGCGCGATCGATCGCCACCAGCGGCACCAGCACGAGGTCTGGAAACACCTCGTTGGCGGTCAGCGCCGGCTGCATCGCGAAAAACGGTCCGGGTTCGACCGGATCGCCAGCAAGGAAGCGAAACGGGAGATGCGCGGCGACAAAGGCCGGAAAGGCGATCGTCGAGCCGCGCGATGCTGCCGCGGCGAGCGCGGGCAGGGGGCTGATTTCGTCGGCCAGCGGGCAATAGGCCCCGATCACCCGCGATCGCTCGATCGACGGCGCGAGATGGCGTGCGAGATCGGTTTCCAGCGCCGCGCGCGTTTCGACGTCAAGCGATTCGACGAAGTCGCGACGCCGCGTCCGCGCCTGTCGGCGAAGCAACACCTTGTCGGCGGAGATGGGGGGTGACGGGACCACCGTGGCCGTTTGCCGGAAATCCTCTGACGCCACAAACGTCAGGTGGGGGCCATATGCACCGGACCAGGATCCGGACAGGGACAGCTCCCTAGGATATTTAATCGCCTCAGGGATTTTCGTGGCCTCGTACCGGGCAGTACCCGTCTCTCCCTATCTAGGTGCTGGGCGCGCTTTCCTCAAGGGTCGCGGCGAGCGCTTCGATGCGGTTGGCAAGGGCATCGATCTTTGGCGCGAGCGCGGGGTCGATCATCGCCGCCTGGGCGCCCGGCTTTTCGAGCAATTGGTCGGCCAGCAACAGCGAGGCAAACAATAATTGGCGCGATTCGGACAAGGTGCCGAGCCCCGACAGGGCTTCGCGGCTCTTGGCATCGACCATCTGCGCTGCGGCGCGCAGATTTTCCTCCTCGCCCGGGCGGCACCCGACCTGGTAGCTTCGACCGGCGATGGTGAGATTGACCTCGGCCATCTAGCGATCGCCGCCAGCGAGGATCGAATCGAGCTCGGACACGACTCCGCGAACCGTGGCGCGAAGTTTTTCTTCACGGCCGCGGCTGGTGTCGATCCGGGAAGCCGCTTGTTCAAGCCGGGACATGGCGCGCTCGGCACGGTCGATGGCGTCTGTCAGCACCTGGTTACTCATTTGCTCTCGCTAGGCCGAATGAAACAGGCTCGCAAGCCGCTGTTGAGGTTGACGCCAAACCCCTCACCGACAATAGGCACCATGCCGACGGCCTGGCCGAGTTTATAGCCGAGCGGCTGACCCAGGATGGAGCAAGCATGCAGCCGACCCAGCGCCGATTAGCCAACGCCATCCGCGCGCTGGCGATGGATGCCGTCGAGAAGGCCAATTCGGGCCATCCCGGAATGCCGATGGGCATGGCCGATGCCGCCACGGCATTGTTCACCCGGCATCTCAAATTCGATCCGTCCGATCCCAAATGGCCCGACCGCGACCGCTTCGTGCTGTCAGCCGGTCACGGGTCGATGCTGATCTACGCCTTGCTCCATCTCACCGGCTATGCCCGGCCGACGATCGACGACATCATGAAATTCCGCCAGCTCGATAGCCCGTGCGCCGGCCATCCCGAGAGCTTCATGCTGGCGGGGATCGAGACCACCACCGGACCGTTGGGGCAGGGCTTCGCCGCCGCGGTCGGAATGGCGATCGCCGAGCGGCACCTCAATGCGCTCTACGGCGACGATCTGGTCGATCACCGCACCTTCGTCATCGCCGGCGACGGCGATTTGATGGAAGGCGTCAATCACGAGGCGACCGGGCTCGCGGGACATTTGAAACTCGGCCGACTGATCGTGCTGTGGGACGATAACCGCATCACCATCGACGGATCGACCGAACTCAGCCGCAACGAGGATGTCGTCGCCCGCTACGAGGCGATGGGCTGGCACACGGTCGAGTGCGACGGGCTCGATTCAGGCAAGGTCAGCCAGGCGATCGATAAGGCAGTCGCCGACGCACGCCCGTCGCTGATCCGCTGCAAGACGATCATCGGCTATGGCGCGCCGGGCAAGCAGGGCACTGCCGCGACCCACGGCTCGGCGCTTGGCGCGGAGGAAGTGGCTGCGGCGCGCAAGGAATTGGGCTGGACCGACGAGCCGTTCGTCATCCCCGACGATGTCGCAAAGGGCTGGAAGAACCTTGGCAGTCGCGGTTCCAATGCGCGGGCTGAATGGCACCGCCGGGTGGAGGCTAGCCCCAAGGGCAAGGAATATCTCGCCCGGATCGAAGGCAAATGCGACGATAGCTGGCTCAAACCGCATGTCGACGGGCTGATCGCCAAGCCGCAGGCGGTCGCGACACGTAAAGCGTCCGAGCTGGCGCTCGACGCGATCAACGCCGCGCTTCCCGCAACGATCGGCGGATCGGCCGATCTGACCCCGTCGAACAACACCTTGACCAAGAATATCGCGGTGCTCGACGCGGGCAATTATGGCGGTCGCTATATTCATTACGGGATTCGCGAATTCGGCATGGCGGGGGCGATGAACGGCATGGCGCAGCATGGCGGGGTGATCCCCTACGGCGGCACCTTCATGGTCTTCTCCGACTATAGCCGGCCCGCGATCCGCCTCGGCGCGCTGCAGAAGGCCAAGGTGATCCACGTCATGACCCATGATTCAATCGGTCTTGGCGAGGACGGGCCGACCCATCAGCCGGTCGAGCATCTCCAGGCACTCCGCGCAATCCCGCAGCTGACCGTCTATCGCCCGGCCGACGCGGTCGAGACCGCCGAATGCTGGGCCGCCGCGCTGGCTGACGACGGGCCGAGCCTGCTCGCTCTGTCGCGTCAGAACGTCCGCGCGCTCCGCACCAAGGCCGAAAAATCGAACCTGTCGGCCAAGGGCGCCTACCGGCTCAAGGGTGCCGAGGCGGCGCGCAAGGTGATCATCATCGCCACCGGCACCGAGGTCGAGCTTGCGATCGATGTCGCCGCCGCGCTCGAGGAGAAGGGGATTGGCGCCGATGTCGTGTCGATGCCCTCGACCGACCGCTTCGACGAGCAGGATGATGCCTATCGCGAGGACATCCTGCCCGATGTGTCGAACCGCGACATCTTGCGGGTGTCGATCGAGGCGGGGATCACGCGGGGCTGGGAGCGCTATACTGGGCTGCACGGCCTGAAGATCGGCCTCGACCGCTTCGGCGCCTCTGCCCCGGCACCCGATCTGTACAAATTCTTTGGCCTCACAATTGAGGCAATCGTCCCGAAAATCCTGGAGAAATTGGGCAAATGACCAAGGTTGCAATCAATGGTTTCGGTCGCATCGGCCGGCTTGTCGCGCGCGCCATCCTCGAGCGCACCGA
>JAJAZM010000085.1 GCA_026785645.1 Sphingomonas bacterium
TACGGCATCGGCATCGCCGCGGTGGCGGTGATCTGGGCGCTGATCCAATATCAGGACGTCATCCAGAACCTGCTGATCTTCTCCGGTCTCGGCTTGCTTGGCTACGTCCTCTATCAGGCGTTCAAGCTCGACAAGGAGCCGCGCCAGCGGATCTTCGCCATCCTATTTCTGATTGCGCTCAACCCCTTGTTCTGGGGCCTGTTCGAGCAGGCCGGCGGCAGCCTCAACCTCTACACCGACCGGTTCGTCGATCGCGCTGGGGTTCCGGCCTCGCTGTTCCAGTCGATCAACCCGATCTACATCATCCTGCTGGCGCCGATCTTCGCCTGGCTGTGGACCGCGCTCGGCCGCAAGGGGCTCGAGCCATCGGCCCCGGCCAAGTTCGCTTTGGCTTTGGCGCAGGTCGGTCTCGGCTTCCTGGTGTTCACATGGGGTGCCAATTTGGTCGGCGTTGGCGTGATGACTCCGGTGATCTTCGTGTTCCTGATCTACCTGCTCCACACCACCGGCGAATTGTGTCTCTCGCCAGTGGGCCTGAGCGCGATGAACCGGCTGGCGCCGAAGTTTATGGCCAGCCTGATCATGGGTGCCTGGTTCTACATGACCGCGGTCGGCAATTTCGTCGCCGGTAAGATCGGTGAAGCAACTGGCGGCGAAGGCGGCGAGATGTCGAAGGAGCTGACGCTGGCGATCTACAGCAAGATTGGCTGGATCACGATCGGCGTCAGCGTCGTCGTCCTGGCCTTGTCGCCGTTCGTCAAGAAATGGATGCACCTCGATACGCTGGAGGACGACATCGCCAAGCGGGTCGCCGGCGACCGCCAATTGGGCGAGGCCCAGGCTGCGGGCACCAACCTTGAAGGCGAGACCAAGGCCTGATGCGCAGCACCATTGTCGCCGCCCTCCTGGTCACCGCGCTGGGAGGGTGCGCGACGACCCCGCCCCCCAAGGCGCCGCCGATCCGGATCAACGAGGATCCCTATCCCTCGACCTATGCGCGCTATCCCGGCGCGCCAACGGTGATCCGCAACGTCACCATCTTCGATGGCGAAGGGGCACGGATCGACAATGGGGTGATGATCTTTGCCGATGGTGCGATTACCGCGACGGGCGATGCCTCGCTGGCCAGCCCGGCAGGCGCGGTCGAGATCGACGGGACGGGCAAGTTCGTTACCCCCGGAATTATCGACGTCCACAGCCACTTGGGCGATTATCCAAGCCCCGGAGTCGAGGGCAATAGCGACGGCAATGAAGCGACCGGCGCGTCGCGGCCCGAGGTGTGGGCCGAGCATAGCGTGTGGCCGCAGGATCCTGGTTTTTCGCGCGCGCTCGCCAATGGCGGGGTGACTGCGCTGCAGGTTCTGCCTGGCTCGGCAAATTTGTTCGGCGGACGATCAGTAGTGCTAAAGAATGTCCCCGCGCGCACCGTGCAGGGGATGAAATTCCCCGCCGCGCCCTACGGCCTCAAGATGGCGTGCGGCGAGAATCCCAAGCGGGTTTATGGCAACAAGGGCGGGCCCGGCACGCGCATGGGCAATGTTGCGGTGACCCGCGCGACCTGGCTCAAAGCGCAGGAATATAAGCGCAAGTGGGACAAATATGACAAGAACGGCGGCGAGATGCCGGGCCGCGATCTGGCGATGGATACCTTGCGCGGCGTGCTCGACGGCAAGATCTTCATCCACAACCATTGCTACCGCGCCGACGAAATGGCGATCATGATCGATATGAGCCACGAATTCGGATACAAGATCAGTACGTTTCACCATGCGGTCGAAAGCTACAAGATCGCCGATCTACTGGCTCGCGAGGGCATTTGCTCGGCGATGTGGGCCGACTGGTATGGCTTCAAGATGGAAAGCTATGACGGGATAAAGGAGAATATCCCGTTCGTCGACCGCGCCGGGGCCTGCGCCATCGTCCATAGCGACGACCCCAACGGCATCCAGCGGCTCAACCAGGAAGCTGCCAAGGCGCTCGCCGACGGTCGCCGCGCCGGGCATAATGTGTCGGACGCGTACGCGTGGCGCTGGCTGAGTTACAACCCCGCCAAGGCGCTCGGCATCGCAGACAAGACCGGCAGCCTCAAGCCCGGCAAGATGGCCGATCTGGTGCTGTGGAACGGCAATCCCCTCAGCACCTACACGCGGCCCGAGAAGGTGTGGATTGACGGCGCGATGATGTACGACAGCGCCAATCCGCGGCTTCGCCCGGTGAGCGATTTCGAACTTGGCCAGCCGGGCGAAGGAGATGTGAAGTGAAGCGCCTCCTGTTCGTTGCCGCATTACTGCTCGGCACATCCCAGCTCACCGCCCAGACGATCGCTATAACCGGTGCTACTGTAGCCTTGGGCGACGGGTCGGAGCCGATCAGTGGCGGAACCGTCGTCATTCGGGAGGGCAAGATCCTTGGCGCCGGCGTCGGCATTGCGGTGCCCCGCGATGCACAGATCATCGACGCGCGCGGCAAGTGGGTCACGCCAGGGATCATCGGCGGCTTCTCGCGGCTCGGCCTAAGCGAAATCGACCTGTCCGCCGATGGCACCACCGACGACCGCGCTCCAACCGGTCCCTTCAGTGCGGCGATCGACGTCGCGCCGGCGGTCAACCCGATGAGCTCGACCATTTCGGTCAACCGCGCCGACGGAGTCACCCGCGCAATCGTCGCGCCCAACACGGCGCGCAGCATCTTTGCCGGGCAGGGGGCGATGATCGACCTTGGCGCCGACCGCGACCCGATCACTGCCGCGCGCCGCTTCCAGTTCGTCGAGCTTGGCGAATCGGGCGCCGCGACAGCGGGCGGATCGCGCGCCTCGTCGCACCTGCTGTTCCGCAACGCGCTTCGCGAAGCCGCCGAACTCGGTCGCTATTCGCAGCGTGCCTCGTCGCGCGCAGCACCAACCGAGGATATGGTGGTGCGCAACCCCAATGAATCGCGGATGACCGGCCTCAATGCGCAGCGCAGCGACGATGTGTTGCTGACCCGGTTCGACGCCGCAGCGCTGGTGCCGGTGCTTGAGGGGCGGCAATACCTGCTGGTCCATGTCGAGCAGGCCAATGACATCCTTCAGGCGATCGCGCTCAAACGCGACTTTCCGCGGCTAAAAATGGTGCTGGTTGGCGTAACTGAGGGCTGGACCGTCGCCGACCGCATCGCCGCCTCGGGAATCCCGGTCATCGCATCGGCGGTCAACGATCTGCCCGCTAGTTTCGAGCAGCTCGCCGCGACCCAGTCGAACATTGGCCGGATGCGCAGCGCCGGGGTCACGGTCGCGATTGGGATGATCGACGACAATGATTCGCGCTATTTGTTCAACCAGCGCCAATATGCCGCCAATCTCGTCGCGCTGGGCAAGGTGCCGGGCGCAACCGGGGTCAGCTGGGGCGAAGCGCTGGCGATGATCACCTCCAAACCCGCCGAAGTGATCGGCATGGGCGGCCAACTCGGCAGCCTGGGTCGCGGACGTCAGGGCGATGTGGTGATCTGGTCGGGCGATCCGTTCGAGCTCTCGAGCGAGGCGCAAATGGTGTGGATCGACGGCGTTCGCCAGCCGCTTGAAAGCCGCCAGACCAAGCTTCGCGACCGCTATCAGCGGCTCGATCGCCAGGCGTTGCCCGAGGCCTATCGGCGGTGACCGGGCTGGTGGCCCTGGAGCTCTCCGCGGCCGCCTTTATCTGCACCCATTTGCTGATGTCGCATCCGCTTCGCCCCGGGCTTGTCGGGGCGCTCGGCGAGCGTGGCTTTGCCGGGGTCTATTCGCTGGTATCGATCGCCCTGTTGTGGGCGATGTCGCATTTTTATGGGCGAGCGGCGGCCGAGGCGCCGGGCAACCTGTGGGACGCCGGGCAGGCCGGGTGGATCGTCGCAACCGTCCTGATGTGGATGGGCGCGATTCTGTTCGTCGGCTCGCTCCGCCGCAACCCGGCCTTCCCAAATCCGGGCAAGCCGGTGGCTCACATCGGCGCCGCGCGCGAGGTTTTCGCGATCACCCGCCACCCGATGATGTGGAGCTTCGCGATCTGGGCCCTGGTCCACGCCATCGTGCTGCCGACGCTGGCCAGTCTCACGGTCAGCGCCGCGATCTTTTTCCTCGCGTTGGTCGGGGCGGCCGGCCAGGATCGCAAGAAAGCCCGGCTGGTCGGAGAGCCGTGGCGCGACTGGATGCGGCGCACCAGTTTCGTGCCGTTCGGCCGCGGATTGGCTTCGCCCGGCGGCTTCGCATTGATTGGCGGAACCCTGCTGTGGCTGGCCGCGACCTGGGCCCACGGCGCACTCGGCTATCGCCCCGCCGGCATCTGGGCCTTTTTCGGTTAAGCCTTTTCGGGCAAGAGCTTTCCCATGGGCAGGAAATTCTTTGGCACCGATGGGATTCGCGGACGCGTCAACGACGCGCCGATGACCGCTGAAATTGCGATGCGGGTTGGGCAGGCGGCTGGCGCACACTTCCTCCGCGGCGATCATCGCCATCGCGTGGTGATCGGCAAGGACACGCGCCTTAGCGGTTACATGATGGAATCGGCGATGGTCGCCGGGTTTACCTCGGTCGGGATGGACGTCGTCCTGCTAGGCCCGATGCCGACTCCGGCGGTGGCTATGCTGACCCGATCGATGCGTGCCGATCTTGGCGTGATGATCAGCGCGAGCCACAATCCCTATGTCGACAACGGCATCAAATTGTTCGGTCCCGATGGCTACAAGTTGAGCGACGAGGCCGAACGGTCGATTGAGCGGCGGCTGGGCAAGGAGCCCAAACTTGCCAAGGCCGAGATGGTCGGCCGAGCCAAACGGATCGACGATGCGCGCGGGCGTTACGTCCATTTCGTCAAATCGACGTTGCCCGAGCAATTGCGCCTCGACGGGCTCAAGATCGTCGTCGACTGCGCTAATGGTGCGGCTTATCACGTCGCGCCCGACGCCTTGTGGGAGCTTGGCGCCGACGTCATCCCGCTCGGCGTCGCGCCCAATGGTACTAACATCAATCATCAGTGCGGCTCGACCTATCCGCAAATTCTCCAGGAAATCGTGGTGGCGAGCGGGGCCGATATCGGCCTCGCCTTGGATGGCGATGCCGACCGGCTGATCGTGGTCGACGAGACCGGCAAGGTGATCGACGGCGACCAGTTGATGGCGCTGATCGGAATCGACCAGGCGCGGCGCGGGTTGTTGAAGGGCGGCGCGGTGGTGGCGACGGTGATGTCCAACCTCGGGCTCGAACGGCGCTTGGCCGAGGAGAAGATTGGCCTCGTCCGGACCAAGGTCGGCGACCGCTATGTGCTCGAGGAAATGCGCAGCCGTGGTTGCAACCTCGGGGGCGAGCAGTCAGGGCATATCATCCTGTCCGACCATGCCACGACTGGCGACGGGCTGGTCGCGGGGCTGCAAATCCTCGCCTGCATGGTCGACAGCGGCAGGAAGGCGAGCGAATTGCTCAACCAGTTCGACCCGGTGCCGCAATTATTGAAGAACGTCCGCTACGAAAAAGGCGAGCCGCTCGAGGCCGAGGCGGTGATCAAGCGTATCGCGGCGGCCGAAAAACAATTGAACGGTCGCGGGCGACTGGTGATCCGCGCGTCCGGCACCGAGCCTTTGATCCGGGTGATGGCCGAGGGCGACGACATGGCCGAGGTCGAGGCGATCGTCGACGATATCTGTGTCGCGGTGGCCGCCGCCTGATGCTCGCGATGCGCCCCGATTGCGAACGCTGCGGTGCCGATTTGCCGGCCGACCAGCATGGCGCCTTCATCTGTTCGTTCGAATGCAGTTTCTGCGCGAGCTGCGCCGAGGAGCTTGACGAGCGCTGCCCCAATTGCGGTGGCGAACTGGTCGACCGGCCGGCGCGAACCGGCAAGAACCTAGTCAAACATCCCGCCTCGACCGTCCGGAATCAGAGCGCATGACGATCGCGCGAATCCTGGTCATCGCGGGCTCCGACAGTGGCGGCGGCGCGGGGATCCAGGCCGACATCAAGACCATCACCATGCTCGGTGGCCATGCCATGACGGCAGTTACCGCGATCACTGCACAGAACACCGTCGGCGTGTCTTCGGTCCATCCGATCCCGGCCGAAATGATCCTCGCCCAGATCGACGCGGTTGCCTCGGACATCGGGATCGATGCGATCAAGATCGGGATGATCGGCGGGGCCTTCGCGGCGCGGGTCATCGCCGAGCGGTTGGCGCAATTCGAGAATGTCCCGATCGTGTTCGATCCGGTGATGGTCGCGACCAGCGGCGCTCCACTGGCGGACGACGAGACCATTGCCGCCTTCGGGCAATTGATGGACATCGCCACCATTACCACCCCCAATCTCCCCGAGCTTCGCCGCCTGACCAGCGAGGAGGATCCGGTCGCCGCCGCCCTAAGCCTGGTGTCGGCGCATCGCTGTGCTGTGCTGATCAAGGGCGGGCATGAGGAAGGCGACGCACTCGCCGACGCGCTGATCGAGGAGGATAATATCACCAGCTGGCAGGGCCAAAGAATCAACACCACCAGCACCCATGGCACCGGCTGCACCCTGGCGTCGGCAATCGCGATGTTCCTCGCCGAAGGCCATGGCCTGCCGCAAGCCGTCGGGCGCGCACGCGAATTCGTCCGGGTCGCGATCCTCGGCGCGCCGGGGATCGGGCAGGGCGGCGGGCCGATCGGCCAGGCCGAGGTCCGGCTCGATGTCGGCCCGGGATCGATGCCGCGGATGAACCAGGTGACCATGACCGTCGGCGATTATGCCAAGGCGGTGACCTTCTACTGCGCGCTCGGCCTCAAGCAGATCGTCGACAGCCCGGAAAATGGTTATGCTCGGTTCGAGACTGGCGGCGGCGCGACGCTCTCGATCCAGGCCGACGCCGACGAGGTGATCTCGCCGACCACTGCAATCTATCTCGAATGCGACGACATCGACCGCGAAGTCGACCGGCTGGCGCGGCTCGGGATCGCGTTCGAACATGGCCCGCGCAACCAGCCGTGGATGTGGCGCGAGGCGCGACTTCGCGATCCCTCCGGCAACACTATCTTCCTCTACAAAGCCGGCGAAGCCCGCCGTTACCCGCCGTGGCGGATAGCGGATTGATGGCGCGCCCGTGCTTCAAGCTCGAACGCCCGTTTCCGATGCCGCTCGCCGGGGTCGACGAGGCGGGGTGCGCGCCGCTCGCCGGGCCGGTGGTGGCCGCCGCGGTGATCCTCGACCGGGTCCATTTCCCGCGCGGGATCGACGATTCGAAGAAGCTCCCGATCAACGCGCGCGAGGCGATTTACGGACGGCTTCAGAAGGTCGCGGCAATCGGGGTGGGGATCGCGTCAGTCGAGGAGATTGACGAGCTCAACATCTATTGGGCGCGGATGCTGGCGATGAGCCGCGCGGTCGAAGCGTTGTCCCAGGCGTCGGGAATCGACCCCGCCTGGGTGCTGGTCGACGGCAATGCCTGCCCGCGCTGGGAGCGACCGTCGCAGGCGATCGTCGCGGGCGACACTAAGTGCCGCTCGATCGCCGCCGCATCGATCATCGCCAAGGTCACGCGCGACCGGATCATGGCCGATCATGCGCTGAGCTGGCCCGGCTATGGCTGGGAACGCAACCGCGGTTACCCCACCCCCGAGCATATCCGCGCGCTCGACGCGCTCGGCCTGACCCCGCTCCATCGGCGTAGCTTCGCCCCGGTCCGCGACCGCCTGCCGAGTGAAATGCCGCAGCCGAGTCTTTCGAGTCACACCGCAACCGCTTGAGTCCGCTTCGGGTACTAAACCGCAACATCTTGTGGTCGCGAAGTGCTGGACTCGTTTCGTTCTCCAGTCGCCCACATTGTCGTTAACCCTTGCTCGCTTGACCGCGACTCCGCCCTGACTCACTCTTGCGGGCAGACTAGGGGGGCTTCATCCGTGAACATGATTTTGCCGGTAACGGAGAGGGAAGGACGCCTGCGTCCGCGGACCAGCCCAAAACCGCTTCGCGAGCTTCCGCTCGACCAGATCATCCTCGGCGATTGCATCGCGGAGATGGCGCGCCTGCCCGACAAGAGCGTCGACATGATCTTCGCCGATCCGCCCTATAACCTTCAGCTTGGCGGCGACCTGTTGCGGCCCGAGGGCGGCAAGGTTGATGCCTGCGACGATGATTGGGACAAGTTCGACAGCCTCGCGACCTACGACGATTTTACCCGCGAATGGCTGGCCGAGGCGCGGCGCATCCTCAAGGATGACGGCACCATCTGGGTGATCGGCAGCTATCACAACATCTACCGCGTCGGCACCTTGCTACAGGATGCCGACTTCTGGATCTTGAACGATATCATCTGGCGCAAGTCCAACCCGATGCCCAACTTCCGCGGCACCCGCTTCACCAATGCGCATGAGACATTGATCTGGTGTGCCAAGGACGAGAAGGCCCGCTACACCTTCAACTATCGCCAGATGAAGGCGCTTAACGACGACCTCCAGATGCGCAGTGACTGGGTGCTTCCGATCTGTTCGGGGGGCGAGCGCGCCAAGGACGGTAACGGCGACAAGGCGCACCCGACGCAAAAGCCCGAGAGCCTGCTGTATCGCGTGCTATTGTCCTGCACCAAGCCGGGCGACATCGTGCTCGACCCGTTCTTCGGCACCGGCACCACTGGCGCGGTGGCGCGGCGACTGGGGCGTCGCTGGATCGGGATCGAGCGCGAACCGGCTTATGCCAAGGTCGCAGCCGCACGGATCGCAGCCACGCTACCGCTCGACGAAAGCGCGATGACGGTGATGGCCGACAAGCGCTCGGCCCCGCGAGTCGCCTTCGGGCTGTTGGTCGAAAGCGGGATGGTCCCGGCGGGATCGCTGATGACCGACGCCAAACGCCGCTGGACCGCCACCGTCGGTGCTGATGGCTCGATCGTCTGCGACGGTCACGCCGGCTCGATCCACAAGGTCGGCGCGGCGCTTCAGGGCGCACCGTCATGCAATGGCTGGACCTTCTGGCATGTCGATGTGAACGGGCAGGCGCAGCCGATCGATGCTTTGCGGCAAGCGCACCTTTCGGGGCTCGCCTGAGCCAATGAAAATTCTCCTCCGTCCGACCGGTTTCGTCGATTCCCCGTTCGGCCATAACGGCAAGGTTGCGCGGCTTGCAGGCGGTCTAAACTGGTTCGCGTCGGTCGAACTGATCCACGGCGACGGCGCGCGGGAGCTGGTTGCGGTCGATGGAATCGAAGCGCGGTTTGATGACGCCATGGCCGCCGTCTGGGGCCGGATCATCGCCCCGCGTGCGCAGCTCACGCTCGGTGCCCGCACCATCCGCCTCGACCAGCCGCAGGTGATGGGGATCGTCAACTCCACCCCCGACAGTTTCTCCGACGGTGGCCAGTTCGCCGACGCCCGCGCCGCCGCCGAGGCTGGCGCGAGCATGGCGGCAGCAGGCGCAGCGCTGATCGACGTTGGCGGCGAATCGACTCGCCCGGGTGCCAAGGACGTGTGGGAAGGCGACGAAATCGAGCGTATACTGCCGGTCGTCCAGCAACTCGCTGCGGGCGGCACGGCGGTGTCGATCGATACCCGCAAGGCGGCGGTGATCGAGGCCGCGCTTGGGGCCGGGGCAGGTCTGGTCAATGATGTCTCGGCGTTGACCTACGACGACCGCTCGGCCGGAGTTGTCGCGGCCGCCAATGTCCCGATCATCCTGATGCATCACCAGGGGGACCCGCAGAGGATGCAGGACGCCCCGCGCTATGGCGACGTGCTGGTCGAGGTGTACGACTGGCTCGAACAACGGATCGCAGCGGCCGAAACGGCGGGGATCGCCCGCGCTGACATCCTGGTCGATCCGGGCATCGGTTTTGGCAAATCGGTGGCGCATAACCTCGAGCTGATCAACGGGCTCGCCTTGTTCCATGGCCTCGGCTGCCCGATCGTGTTCGGCGCCAGCCGCAAGCGGATGATCGGCGCGTTGTCGAACGAAGCCCCCGCCGACCAGCGCCTCGCCGGAAGCCTCGCGCTTGCGCTCAAAGCGGCCGAACAAGGCGCACAACTGATTCGCGTCCACGACGTCCCCGAGACAGTCCAGGCGCTCAAGGTGTGGCGCGGCCTGCGCGACCAGGCGCTGACTCCGCGGGTTTAATAGCGACGATCATCGGCCCCAGCGGAACCCCGGCGTCCTGACGTCCCGCCGCCGGATCCCACAACGAGCTGACTGATCCGTCGAGATAGAGCGCGTTCTTCGCCTGAAGCCCGTCGCGAAAGAAGCGCGCCAGCTTCCCGAACGACACCACTTCATTGCTGATCACGAACAATGGCCTGCCATTGGCGGTGATCCCGACGCCGTTACGAAGGTAGCGCGACTGGCCGTCGGGATCGAATTTGGGGTGGATACGGCCGTCGATCACTAGCATCGGCCCCGATTGGGTGGCGAAGGCGACGTTCGGCGCCAACTTGAATGCTTCGCTGGTGGCGATTCCAGCGGTGCCGTCGCGCCTCAGCAGGAAAACGCCATTGGGCTTCAAATGGAAATTGCCCCCGCCGTCGCGCGTGTTGATGGCGTGGACCTGCACCCCGTCGACTACCGCCAGCCCGATCGGCCGCCCTTCCTCGTCGAACATCCCGGCGTTCATCGCGAACGCCACTTGGTCGGCGGGGACATTGGCCATCACCTCTGCAAAGCTCCTCAGAGGAACCCCGTTTCGACCCGCGGCGATCAGGCGAAGCTTGCCCGACCCGGGGTCGCACACCGTGAAACGGCTGCCCTCGAACAGCTCGATGCGGCATGATGATTCGGGCCATTGCCGCTCGGGCGAGGACGATCCGCATGCGGCGAGCAACAGGAAGGCGAGGACGAGGCGGCGCACCACGCGACACTAGCCGCTCAGTTCGTGGTGTCGATCCCGAGTTCGCCGAGCTTGCGATAGAGCGTCGATCGTCCGATCCCCAGCCGCCGCGCGACTTCGGTCATTCGCCCGCGATAATGCCCGATGGCGAGGCGGATCAGATCGGCTTCGATCTCCTCCATGCTCCTCAAATGGCCATCGGGGCGAAGCAGGGTCAGTTGCGGCCCGCCAAGTGCATCCTCGGTGCTCATCTGCGCCACCTCGGTCGCGCGGTCGCTCTTGCGCCCCGAAAAGCGCGACTGGATCGCGATATGCGGGAAATGCTCGGCGGTCAGCGAGGTCTCGTCGCACTTCACCGAGGCGCGGAACAAGACTCCGGCCAGCTGGCGGACATTGCCCGGCCAGCCGTAGCGCATCAGCACCGCCAGCGCGTCATTGCCGATCGACAGCGCGCGGCCGCCATGTTGCTCCGCGATCCGCGTCAGCAAGTGGCGGGCGAGGGCCGGAATGTCGCCGCTGCGGTCGCGCAGCGGGGGAATGGTGACGTTGGTCGATTCGACCCGCTCGCGCAGCTTGGGATCGAATTCCGGCCCCAATGGCGCGCTCGACGTCGCGATCAGCCGTATGTCGACCGAATTGGAGCCGTTGCAGCCGACCGGGCGCACTTCGCCGGTCGCCAGCACGCGGTCGAGGGCGGCTTGGGTCTCAAGCGGAAGCGCTCCGATGTCGTCGAGCAGCAGGGTCCCGCCATTGGCTTCGACGACCTTGCCGACCTTTTCCGAGAACGCCCCGGGGAAGGCCCCTGCGACATGGCCGAACAGGGTCGAATCGATTATGTTGGCGGCGACCGCCTTGCAGTCGACCTGGATCAACGGCCCGCGCTCGCGCAGGCTGGCGGAGTGGATCGCCTTCGCAAATGTCTCCTTGCCCGCGCCCGGCTCGCCGATCACCAGGATCGGTAGGCGATTGCGCGCCGCCTTGGCCGCGACTGCCAATGCGGCGCGGAAATCAGGCGCCGCGCCGACCATTTCGTCGAGCGGCAGCACCGGCGACAATTTCTCAGCCAGCGGGGCAAGCTCGCCAGCGGCGCGGCGTCGGTCGCGATGCGCGCTGAGCGCTTCGACCAGCCGCTCCGGGGCGACCGGGCGGACCAGGAAATCATTCGCGCCGGCGCGCATCGCATCGACCGCGCAGGCGATTGATTCGCCGTCGGCCAGCACGATGATCGGAAGATCAGGGCGCGCGGTCTTGAGTTTGGCGATCAGCTGCGGTCCGGTGTCGCCGTTCCAGCCCGACAGCAATGCCGCGCGCACTTCGCGTCCGTGCGGCCCTTTGAGTAGCTCGAGCGCCCCTTCGGACACGGCATTGGCAAGGCTCCAGCCAGCGCGAGTTGCGGTCGCAGCGACCAGCCGCCGCTCGGCGGGGTCGCTGTCGATCAGCAACAATGATCGAAGTACTTCTTCACGCATTCAACGGGCCTTTCGTGCCGCCAGCTTAGCGGCGAGGGGTAAAGGGCGGCTTAAAGCCCGCGAGCTTGACGGGGACCGTCACAAAAGCCTTGGGGGCTTCACAAAAGCGCTTGGGGGCGGGCCCAGCGATTGATAAGACGCTAGACGAACCATCCATTCGAAGGGGAATATCATGGCGGCCGATACCAAAGCGCGCGGCTCGAACGACAAAAACATCACGGTCCATAAACGCGATTATTCGGGGTTCATCAAATTGCTCAAATGGACCTCGGTGATCGTCGCGATCATCTCCGCTGCCGTCATCTACATCATCAGCAATTGAGCGCCGGCGGCGTGAAGCTCGCGATCCTGAGGGAAATCGCGCCCGAAACCCGGGTTGCGGCGATCCCCGAAACGGTCAAGAAGTTTATCGCGCTCGGCGCCTCGGTCTCGGTCGAGCGCGGCGCCGGCGAGACCGCAGGGATTGCCGATGCGGAGTTTGAAGCGGCCGGCGCCACCATCGCCGATCGCGCCACCGCGCTGAACGACGCCGGGATCATCCTGTGCATCACCGGCCCCGCACCTGACAGCCTCGCCGGTGCCGCCACAGGCGCGCTGCTGATCGGGGCGCTCGATCCCGCCCGCCGCGCCGACGACATTGCGGCTTATGCCAGCGCCGGGCTCGACCCGCTGGCGATGGAGAAAATGCCGCGCATTACCCGCGCCCAGTCGATGGACATCCTCTCGTCGCAATCCAACCTTGCCGGCTACAAAGCGGTGGTCGACGCGGCCAGCGCCTATGGCCGGGCTTACCCGATGATGATGACTGCGGCCGGCACCGTCAGCCCGGCCAAGGTGTTCGTGATGGGGGTCGGGGTCGCCGGGCTGCAGGCGATCGCCACCGCCAAGCGCCTCGGCGCGCAGGTCAGCGCGACCGACGTCCGCTCGGCCACCCGCGAGCAGATCATGTCGCTCGGCGCCAAGCCGATCTTTGTCGAGAATGTCGCCGGGATCGAGGGCGAGGGGGCGGGCGGCTATGCCGGCGAAATGTCTCCTGAATATCAAGCGGCGCAGGCCGAGCTCGTATCGAGCCACATCGCCAAGCAGGACATCGTCATCACCACCGCCTTGATCCCCGGCCGCGCCGCGCCGCGGCTGATCAGCGATGCCCAACTTTCGACGATGCGCAGCGGCAGCGTCGTCGTCGACATGGCGGCTGAAGCGGGTGGCAATGTCGAAGGTTGCGTCGCGGGGGAAAGCGTCGTCAAACATGGCGTGACGATCATCGGCGCGGTGCAGCTGGCGCGAAGTGTCGCCGCCGATTCCTCGGCCTTGTTCGCGCGCAATCTCTACAACTTCCTCAACGCCTTCTGGGACAAGGAAAGCGCGGCTCCAATGCTTCCCGACGATGATGAGATCGTGATTGCGCTTCGAGTCGCGCCCCGAATCGAATCGGCCACAGCAACCCCTGCTTGACCATTTGAACGACTGCCGAAGACGTCACTCGGCGACCGCAAAATGCCAAAACAAAAAAGACCGGAAAGGCGATGCCCTCCCGGTCTTTTCGTTTTAGTTCAGAGTTTTAGTCTGGATCAGCCGCTGTTTCCGCCGCCGCCCCAGCCTTGGCCGAGTAGCCAACCCCAGAAACCCTTACCATTCGGACGCTTGGTCATATCAAACCCCTGTTCATCGGTGCGAATCGCATCGGCACAGGCGCATTATTAACCTTAATCGATATGGTTATCAAACGATTAAGGATTTGGTCCGAATTCAGGCGGCGTTGCGTTTCCTTTCACTGTTCAGACGGCGGACCAGTTCGTCGATGCCCATCGGCCGGCCGACGATGAATCCCTGCGCCACATCGCACTCCATCTGGCGCAATAGCTCGAGGCTCTGCGGGTCCTCGACTCCCTCGGCGACGACGGTGCGACCGAGCGAATGGGCCAGCGCAATGGTCGACTGGACCATGATCAGGTCGGATCGATTGTCGCGCATCGTCTTGATGAAGCTCTGATCGATCTTGATCTCGGTGGCTGGCATCTTCTTGAGATAATCGAGCGTCGACAAGCCGGTGCCATAATCGTCGATTGAAATCCTGACCCCCAATTCGCGCAGCCTGCCGAGCAAGTCGATCCCGATGCCGCTGCCCGAGATCGCCGCAGTTTCGGTCAACTCCAGCGTCAGTTTGTCGGCGCTGAGTCCGTGGCGACCGAGCACGGCGGCGACCCGCTCTGGCAAGCGGCGGTCATTGAGCATCCGCGCCGACAGGTTGACCGCGATTCCGAAGTCATGGCCCTTGCGCACCAGTTGGGCGGTCGCGCCGATCGCCTGGTCGAGCACGAAATCGGTCAGCTTCTCGATCCGGTCGCTTTGCTCGGCTGCCGTGACGAATTCGGTCGGGCTGATCGGCCCTTTTTCCGGATGGGTCCAGCGCGCCAGTGCCTCGGCGCCGATCGTCCGCCGGGTCTTGAGGTCGAGCTTGGGCTGATAGGCGAGCCAAACTTGGCCGTCGTCGATCGCGGTGTCGAGCTGCGACAGGAGCGACAGGCGCCACGGCACTTCCTGCAATCGTGCCGGGTCGTGAAATTTCCATTTGAGCGCTTCGCTGTCGGCCTCGTCGGCGGCGACCAGCGCGCTTCCCAAGCGGCTCGATACCGAGCGGCTGCTGCCAACCTCGATGCCGAAGCTCAACGCAACGTCGTAGTTGATCCCGGCCACCCGGATCGGCGAGCGGAACAAGGCGTGCAGCGCCTCGAGATGGTTGGCGAAGGCCGCGCTTTTGTCGGCGAACCACGCGAAAATTCCCTCATCGCCCTGGTAGATTACCCGCAGCTTGTCGCCGAGCCCAAGGCGCGCGACGATCTGCTCGACCAGTTGCTTTTCGCCCGCCGCGTCGAGAGTCGAGGCGATTTCGGCATAATTATGGACCCGCACGGCGACCAACGGCAGGTCGCGACCACGCTTGTCGGTCGCCAGCGCGGCGAGGTTGGGGAGTCCGGTCAAGGCGTGCACCAGTCCGCGCGACCGCGACCGCGCCCACGCCAATCGCGAGGCGATGACCGCGATCAAGAACAGGCCGGGCGTCACGCCAACGAACAGTAAGCGCGCTTCAAGGAATAGCGGCAGCACCAGCAGCGAAGCTACGCCGAGCGCCAATGGAATTGTCCGGCGACGCAGAAGGCAGGCGATGCTTACCGCGAGTGCCAGAGCCAAGCCAGGCATCCATCCAAGGTCGATCGGTGGGCCTGCTTTGAGCGTTTCCGCCCCGAGGATATGGATGAGGACACCACCGCGCTTGCCCCGGCCCGGGACGTTGAATTGGTCACCAAGTTGGAAGGCAGTCGTCCCAATTACTATGGTCTTGCCGTGCACCCGCGCCGGATCAACCTTGCCGGTGAGCAAATCGGCGGCGCTGATCCGTGGTACGCTGTCAACGTCAAGGCTGTAATCGACCATATACTGACGGTCCGCCGGCCCGTCGCTGCCTGCAATGCTGCTTGAGAGCGACGGAAGTGTTTGGCCGTCGAATTTTGTCGCATGGTTCAGCTTCCACACCGTCCCCTGCCAATTATACAGCCATGCGATTGACGCGACAGTGGCATGCTTCGCAAACGCCGGCATGGGCAGACCCTGGTTCTGCTTGCCTTCCTGCTCCCCCAACCGTGTCTGTGCGGCAAGCGTCACCTTGCCCGACCGTTCGATTGCCTCGGCCAGATCTCGATCGTCGGCCTCGCCGCTCGGTCCGGTGTAAAGGATGTCGAACACGATATGCTTCGCGCCCATCCGGTCGATCGTATCGAGCAATTCCGCCTGTTTGGCGCGCGGCCACGGCCAGTTATCGATCTGGCGAAGGCTCTTTTCGTCGATTTCGACTAGAACGATATCACCGCTGACCGGATGTTGGTGCACCGCGTTGCGCGCAGTGCGAAGCGTGTTCTCGACGGGTTCACCGAAATCGGCAAAACCGAACAGCAAGGCGACCACCAGCGGCCACAGCAGCAGCCTCAGCCGCTGTCGGAGCGATTCGGTCGCAATGGGCGTCGTTGCCGGCACAGCAATCCTTTCATCCCGCGTCATGCGCGAGAAAAGGTTATCAAATCGGAAACCTTGCGTTAAAATCGCCAAATTAACCAAGCGAGCCGGGCCCTGCCGCGTCCCTGCGAAAAGCCGCTGTCCTACAGCCCCTGTGTTGTGCCATGCTGGCCGCGATGGGTCGCCATGCTCTTTCCCGACATGCCTTCAAGCTACCGACCGGCACGGGATCCCGGGAAATGGTATTCAACTCAGTGACTTTAGGGTCTTTAGCGACTTTAGGGGTTTTAAGCATGAGGGTAGGGGACTGATGGACTTCATTTCAATCCTGTCGATTTTCGTACTGGCCTGTTTCGTCGGCTATTTCGTCGTCTGGTCGGTGACCCCGGCGCTTCACACCCCGCTGATGGCGGTGACCAACGCCATTTCCAGCGTGATCATCGTCGGCGCGCTGATCGCGGCGGCGGCGGCGGGTAACCCGACCGCCAAATGGCTCGGCCTGGCCGCGGTGGCGCTGGCCAGCGTCAACATCTTCGGCGGCTTCGCGGTAA
Organism: Sphingomonas bacterium; assembly: GCA_026785645.1. Lineage (GTDB taxonomy): Bacteria > Pseudomonadota > Alphaproteobacteria > Sphingomonadales > Sphingomonadaceae > Sphingomicrobium. The sequence goes on from JAJAZM010000085.1 coordinate 16,813, forward strand.
CCGCGCGAATGCTCGCTATGTACAAGAAGAAGGAGCGCTAGGATGGAGGCCGCCGCAGCGACCCCCTCTTGGGTGCTGATCGCTTATCTGATCGCCGGAATCTGCTTCATCGTTGCATTGCGCGGCCTGTCAAGCCCGGTCTCGAGCCAGCGCGGCAACCGCTTCGGCATGATCGGCATGGCGATTGCGGTAGTGACGACATTGCTGGTCCACCAGGTTGCCGGACTGATCGAGATCCTTGTCGCCATCGCGATCGGTGGCGCCATCGGACTATTCACCGCGCGGCGCATCCAGATGACGGCAATGCCGCAGCTGGTGGCGGCGTTTCACAGCCTCGTCGGTATGGCGGCGGTGCTGGTCGGAGCCGCAGCCTTCCTCAATCCAGAAGCGTTCGGGATCGTTGATGCGGCGGGCGCGATCCTGCTCGTCAGCCGGGTCGAGCTCGGGCTCGGTGTGGCGATCGGCGCAATCACTTTCTCGGGCTCGGTGATCGCCTTCCTCAAGCTCAACGGGAATATGTCGGGCGCGCCGATCCTGCTCCCGCTGCGCCATGTCCTCAACCTCGGCACCCTGGTCGCGATCCTCGGGCTGATCGCCTATTTCACGCAGGATCAGGCGCCGTGGATCTTCTGGACGATCACCATTCTCGCCTTCGCCATCGGGTTCCTGCTGATCATCCCGATCGGCGGGGCGGACATGCCGGTCGTCGTGTCGATGCTCAACTCTTACTCGGGCTGGGCCGCTGCCGCGATGGGCTTTACGCTCCATAACAGCGCGATGATCATCACCGGGGCTTTGGTCGGATCGTCCGGCGCGATCCTCAGCTACATCATGTGCCGAGCGATGAACCGCAGCTTCATCAGCGTCATCGCCGGCGGGTTCGGCGCGGTCGCGTCGTCGGGCAGCACCGAGGTAATCGACCGCCCCTACAAACGCGGTTCGGCCGAGGATGCCGCCTTCCTGATGCAACAGGCCGACAAGGTGATCATCGTCCCCGGCTACGGCATGGCGGTGGCGCAGGCGCAGCACACGCTTCGCGAAATGGGCGATATGCTCAAGAAGCAGGGGGTCGAGGTCAAATATGCCATCCACCCGGTCGCGGGACGGATGCCTGGACACATGAACGTGCTGCTGGCCGAAGCCAATGTGCCCTATGACGAAGTGTTCGAGCTGGAGGATATCAACAGCGAATTCGCGCAATGCGACGTGGCGTTCGTGATCGGCGCCAATGACGTCACCAATCCCGCCGCCAAGACCGACAAGACCAGCCCGATCTACGGCATGCCGGTGCTCGACGTCGAGAAAGCGCGAACCGTGCTGTTCATCAAGCGCTCGATGGGCGGGGCAGGCTATGCCGGGGTCGATAATGAACTATTCTACCGAGACAATACGATGATGCTGTTGTCCGACGCCAAAAAAATGGTCGAGGAGATTGTTAAAGCCTTGGGTTAACAGCTTTTCGGAGCTACGCCGGACATAATGTTTCTGGGTTCAAGCCCCCAGCCGGACCCTCGGCTGACGGTGCGTCCGGGAAGGGGTCAGACGTGAAGAAACTGGGCATCATCGGCGGGACCAGCTGGTCGTCGACCGCGCTCTATTACGAGCATATCAATCGCCTCGTTGCGGCTCGCCTCGGTGGGCTGCACAGCGCGGCATTGGCAATCGAAAGCCTCGATCTCGCACCCTTCGCGGCGTTGCAGCAGGCGGGCGACTGGGACGGGGTCGCCACGATCGTGGTCGAGGCGGCGCGGCGATTGAAGGCGAGCGGTGCCGAGGCACTGCTGCTGGCATCGAACACCTCGCACAGGGTTGAGGGCGCGGTCGCGGCCGAGACCGGCCTGCCGATCCTCCACATCGCCGATTGCACCGCCGACCGGCTCTCTGCCGACGGGCGCAGTCGGGTCGCCTTGCTCGGCACGCGCTTCACCATGACCGAGCCATTTATCCGCGACCGGATCGAGGCGCGGGGCATTTCCTGCGTGTCGATCGAGCCGGGCTGGATCGCCGAGGTCGACCGCATCATCTACGACGAGCTTGCCGCCGGCCGCGTGGTCCGTGACAGCCAACGCAAGCTAAAGACGTTGATCACCGAACTCGCCAAGCAGAAGGTCCAGGCGATCGTCCTGGCCTGCACCGAGCTGGTGATGGCGGTCGACGTCCGCGCCAATGTCCTGCCGGTCTACGACACCACCGTGATCCATGCCCGCTCGGCGGTCGACTGGATGCTCGACTCTGAGCAACAACAAGCCCGCGCAGCGGCCTGATCCACGGCTTTTCATTACGCTCAGTTAATGATAATATAATCACGCGCCGGGGAGCCGAACCTTCAGGCGGCGGGGGGTATCCCAGGCATGCTTCGGCTCCTGTGCAAGACGTTCGGACATATTCGCGACGGGCGACGCGCGCGCCGCTCGTGCGAGGGATGGCGAACCACGTGCGTGGTTTGCCGGACTCCACTGATCCGGATTTCGCACGGCGACTGGCAGCCTTATTCGACGCGTGTAACGCCACCAACCGATCAGCTCGACTTTTTGAGCCTGCTCGATTGTTTCCCGAACCGACCGCGAGCTCCCGATTAATAGAGGCTCGGTCACAACACGCCGCTGCCGCCTGGCGCCCTGCCGAACGAAGCGTTGATCGCGGGCAGGGGACATGCCACGCCGCTTCGCATCAATGGCGAAAAAGCATCTCCTCACCGCGACGCTGGCCGACGGCACGGTCAAGACGATCGGCCCCACCGCAACTGCGTTCACGCATTATTGGCGGA
>JAJAZM010000086.1 GCA_026785645.1 Sphingomonas bacterium
CGAATGCGATCCTCGACCAGGTCATGACGATCGACATCACCGCCCGCAACCGCATGACGCTGGCGAGCAGCGTGGGGACGATCGACCTGGTGCGGCGCTAAGGCTCAAGCCGCCGCGTCATCCTCGTTCGATGCTGCGGGCGGTAGTGCCTTGTCGTCGCCGTAGCGGGCGAGCGCCTCGACCGGGGGGACGGCCTCGATCTCGCGTGCACTCGGCTCGATGTTGAGCTCGCGGAACTTGCGCGCGGTGACCAGAGATCGACTCTCAAAGGACGATACGAAGCTGTTGTAATTGTTGACAGCGCTGGTCAGGCCGCTGCCGACCTTGCGCAAATCCGACGCGGCCTTGGCGAGGCGGTCGTACAATTCCTTGCCGAGCTCGCCGATCTGGCGCGCTTCCTTGGCCAGTTTCTCCTGCCGCCACACTGCGGCGACGGTGCGGGCGATGGCGATCAGGTTGGTCGGGGTCGCAAGCAAGACGCGCTTGTCGAAGGCATAATCCCACAATGTCGAATCCTGCTCGAGCGCGGCCGACAGGAAATGCTCGCCGGGAATGAACATCACGACGTAATCGGGAGCATCGGGGAATTGCGCCCAATAGGCCTTGGCGCCAAGCGTGTTGACGTGGGCGCGGATCGCGGTGGCGTGGTGGCCGAGGTGGATTGCTCGCTCGCCCTCGTCGACCGCTCCAAACGCGTCCTGATAGCTGTTGAGGCTGACCTTGGCGTCGATCACCAGGCTCTGCCCGCCGGGGATACGGACGATCACGTCGGGGCGCTGGCGGGTACCTTCGTCGTCGGTGTGGCTGACCTCGGTGGCGAAATCGGCATGTTCGGATAGCCCACAGCTTTCGAGCACGTTGCGCAATTGCTGCTCGCCCCACCGCCCGCGCGCCTTGGGGGCATTGCGCAGCGCATTGACCAGCTTCGCCGCCTCGGCCGAGACCCGCTCGGTGCCTGACTTCATCGCCTCGATATGGCCAGTGAGCAGCCCGAATGCATCCTTGCGCTCGCTTTCGACCTTGCTCACCGTCTCCTCATATTTCTGCAACCGCTCGTGAACCGGCTGGAGCAACGCCTTGAGATTATTACCCGATGTCGCTTCGCTTTCCTTGAAGCGCTGGTCGGCGCGTTTGAGGAACTGTTTCTGCGCGCTCTCGAGCAACTTGCCGCCGACTTCGGCGAATTTGGTCTCAAGCCCAGCAAGCTGCTGCTGATGAGAACGATCTCGCTCTTCCTGCGACGCGATCATCGCCGCATGGCGAGCGCCGAGCTCGGAATGCTCGGTGCGCAACGTCTCGATCGAGCGCGCGTGCTTGTCGCGTTCCTCGCGCACGCCGTCGAGCTGGAGCCGAAGTGATTCCGCCACCCCCTGCCCTGTCGCCGAGCCGCGCGACCCGACCAGCCAGCCGATCAGCGCCCCGATGGCGAGCGCGGCAATGACGAACATGATGACGACCGGGTCCAACCTACTCTCCTCAAGCGGAACGAAATGCGAACTTAGCTCCGCGCCTGCGCTTGCTCAAGCGGAACATCCGCCGCATGACGCGGTTCAACGGGAAACAGGAGAGTTCATGTCCATTCGCAAGATGATCGCGCTTCACCCCAAGGACGATAACAACCAGGCGCTCGGCGATGCGGTGCATCATTTGATGTATTGCTCGAAGATGTGCCTGAGCTGCGCCGACGCCTGCATGTCCGAGCCGATGGACATGACCCAGTGCATCCGCCTGTGCCTGGATTGCTCGGACATTTGCGAGGCGACCGCGCGGCTGGGCGCACGGCGCACCGGCGACGACCAGCCGATGCTTCGCGAACTGCTCGAGCTGTGCGCGCGGATGTGCGAGGCTTGCGCCGCCGAGTGCGAGAAGCATGATCACGAGCATTGCAAATTATGCGCGCAAATCTGCCGCGAATGCGCCGAGGATTGCCGCAAGGCGGCGGCGAGTTTGGTCTAGGCTGAAAAGTCCCTCCCTGCCGGCTTGGGCGGGGAGGTGGCAGCGAAGCTGACGGAGGGGTTCTTGCTGCGGGAAGTCAGACCCCTACCATTGCCTCTACGGGCAATGGTCCCCCTCCCCGCCGAAGTCGGCAGGGAGGAGCAAGCTAAGCCGCCCTTGAACCGCGCTCTTTCCGCGCCTTGGCGAGCTTCTTGAGCACCATGTCGCGCTTCAGTTTCGACAGATGGTCGATGAACAATACGCCTTCGAGATGGTCCATCTCATGCTGGAGGCAGATGGCGAGCAGATCGTCGAGATCTTCCTCGTGGCTCTTGCCGTGTTCATCGAGCCAGCGTGCGCGGACATGGTCGGGGCGCATTACCTCGGCATATTGGTCGGGCACCGAGAGGCAGCCCTCGGTATAGGGAACTTCGCTGTCCGAATGGCTGACGATCTCGGGGTTGATGAAGACGCGCGGTAGCTTGACCGGCGGGCTATTCTCATCCGCCGGGTCGGACGGCTCCTGCAGGTCCATCACCAATAGCCGCTTGGGCACCCCGACCTGCACCGCAGCAAGGCCGATGCCCGGCGCCTCGTACATCGTCTCGAACATGTCCTTGATCAGGGCGCGCAATTCGTCGTCGACCGTCTCGACCGGAGTCGAAATCTGGCGGAGCATGGGATCGGGGGTTTCGTAGATGCGGAGTAAGGCCATGGCGGCGATTTAGTCTTTCACGGCAGTGGGTTCAAGCGAGCGTAAGGCGTTCAAGCGACTGGGCGCCGCGCTCTCAACGGCGCTTAGCCAACAGGACGCCTTGCGCGCAACGCTTGGGCCAGCGTTCCCTCGTCGAGATAGTCGAGCTCGCCGCCGACGGGGAGGCCATGGGCGAGCTGGGTCAGGCGGATGGGGAATTTGTCGAGGCGTTCGGCGAGGTAATGGGCGGTGGTCTGCCCTTCGAGCGTGGCATTCATCGCCAGCACCACTTCGTCGATCCCGCCCGCCGCGACCCGCGCGACGAGGCGGTCGATGCCGAGATCCTCGGGGCGGATGCCTTCGAGCGCCGACAGCCGGCCGCCGAGCACATGATATCGGCCGGGGAACAGGCGCGAGCGATCGAGCGCCCACAGATCGGCGACTTCCTCGACCACGCACAGGCTCTTGTCGTCGCGGCGCGGGTCGGCGCAGATCGCGCACGGATCGCGCGTGTCGAGATTGCCGCAAGTCGAGCAGGTCGACAGGTTGGCGGCGACCGACTGCAGCGCTGCAAGCAACGGCTCCAACGCGCCCTCACGCTTCTTCATCAAATGCAGCACCGCGCGCCGCGCCGAACGCGGGCCGAGCCCGGGGAGCCGGGCCAGCGCCTGGGTCAGTCCCTCGATTTCGCGGCTTGCCATAAGGGCCAGACATAGGTGGATTGGCGGAGCGCGCAAGACAGTTGGCGGGGCGAACAAGACAGGCCATAGCGCAGCCCATGCGGATCATTTTCATGGGATCGCCGGACTTTGCGGTGCCGACGCTGGATGCGTTGGTGGCGGCCGGGCATGACGTCGTCGCGGCTTATTGCCAGCCGCCGCGTAGCGCCGGGCGGGGCAAGGCGCTTCGCCCGACCGCGGTGCAGGGGCGGGCCGAAGCGCTCGGGATCGCGGTGCGATCGCCGGTCAGCCTGAAGAACGCCGCGGCTCAGGCGGAATTTGCCGCGTTCGACCCCGATGTCGCGGTGGTTGCGGCGTACGGCCTGATCCTGCCCCAGCCGATCCTCGATGCGCCGCCGTTCGGCTGCCTCAACGTCCACGGCTCGCTGCTGCCGCGATGGCGCGGGGCGGCGCCGGTCCAGCGCGCGATCATGGCGGGCGACGAGGTGACGGGCGTGACCATCATGCAGATCGAGGCGGGGCTCGACACCGGGCCGATGCTGCTCACGCGCGAGGTGAGGATCAATCGTAAAACTGCAGGGCAACTGGCTGATGAGATTGCACAAGTTGGCGCAGCGGCGATGGTCGAGGTGCTGGCCAAGCTCAACGCGCTGCCGCTGATCACACAGCCCGAAGACGGCGTGACCTATGCCGCCAAGATCGCCAAGACCGAGGCGCGGATCGACTGGACCAGGCCCGCAACCGAGCTTGAGCGGCTGGTGCAGGGGCTGGCACCCTTCCCCGGCGCGTGGTTCGAGATCAGCGAGGAGCGGATCAAATTGCTTGGCGCGGAGGCGGTCGGAGGATCTGGAACGCCGGGCCGCGTGATCGACGACAAAATGACGGTCGCCTGCGGTGATGGCGCGCTTCGGCCTGTCCTGCTCCAGCGCGCGGGACGCTCGCCGATCAGCCTCGACGAATTCTTGCGCGGCTTTCCAGTTGCGCAGGGCATGATGCTGGCATGACCCGGTGGAAGCTGACGGTCGAATATGATGGCGGGCCGTTCCTCGGTTGGCAGCGGCAGGGCAATGATCCGACGGTGCAACTGGCGATCGAACGCGCGATCGGCGCGATGACCGGCGAGCAAATCGTGGTCCACGGCGCGGGGCGGACCGATGCCGGGGTTCATGCGCTGGGGATGGCGGCGCATGTCGATATTGAGAAAGCGATGACCCCGTTCCGGTTGCGCGAGGGGATCAATGCGCTGGTTCGGCCCGATCCGGTTTCGATCCTTGCCGTCGAGGCAGTGGCCGACGACTGGCACGCGCGTTTCTCCTGCACCGGGCGGCGCTATCTCTACCGAATCCTTACCCGCCGCCCACCCCCCGCGCTCGACCGGGGGCGCGTATGGCATGTCGGCAAGGAAATGGACGTGGACGCGATGGCCGAAGCTGCGGCGCACCTTGTCGGCACGCATGATTTCACCACCTTCCGATCGGCGCATTGCCAGTCGGCCAGCCCGGTCAAATCGCTCGACTCGCTGGCGGTGGAGCGCATCGGCGAGGAGATACACATCCACGCCGCGGCGCGCAGCTTCCTCCATCACCAGGTGCGATCGATCACCGGCTGCCTTGGGCTGGTCGGGATCGGCAAATGGACCCCGGCGGAGATGAAGGCCGCGCTGGTGGCGAAGGATCGCACCGCGCTGGGGCTCAACGCGCCGCCCGACGGGCTGTATTTCGTCGAAGCGCGCTACCCGGCCTAGGCCATTACCTCGCGCGCCTGCGTCTGGCTGAGAAACGCCTGCGGGCTTGCCGAGAGGCCGTAGGCGCCGGCGCAGAATACCGCGATCAAGTCGCCCGGCTCGGCGCGGGGCAGTTCGACCTGGTGCCCGAGGATATCGAGCGGGGTGCACAAATTGCCGACGACATTGACCGCTTCCTCGGTCGCAGCGCCGAAGCGCGACGCCACCGCAAGCGGGTAATTGCGGCGCAGTAACTGGCCGAAATTGCCGCTCGCGGCGAGCATGTGGTGGAGCCCGCCGTCGGTGACGAGGAAGGTCTCGCCGCGGCTTTCCTTGCGGTCGGTGACGCGGGTCAGATAGACCCCCGCCTCGCCCACCAGCCAGCGACCGAGCTCGAGCGTGAAGCGGCTGGCGCACAATGCGGGCGGGCATTCGGCAAGCATGTCGCCCATCGCCTGGCCGAGCGAATATATATCGAGCGGCGCCTCGCCCGCGAAATAGGGGATCCCGAAGCCGCCACCGAGGTTGACCTCGGGCGGTTCGACCCCTGCCGCATCGGCGATCTGCCCGGCCAGCGTGACGCTCTCCCCCTGCGCTTCGGCGATCGCTGCCCAGTCGAGGCATTGCGAGCCGAGATAGAGGTGCAGCCCGCGCCAGTCGGCCCCCGCCTCGACCAGCCCGCGCACCACGTCGGCGGCCTTGTCATGATCGATCCCGAACGGCGAGGCGGCGCCGCCCATCTTCATCCCCGCGGCCTTGAGCTGGAACGGCGGGTTGACCCGCACCATCACCTTGGGCCGGATCCCGAGCTGGCCGGCGATATCGAGCAATCGCGCCGCTTCGCCTTCGCTCTCAATGCTGACCGTCGCCCCAGCCTCGATCGCGCGCTTGAGCTCGCGGTCGGTCTTGCCGGGACCGGCAAAGCTCAGCGGAATGCACGCCGCGCCGACCTTCTCAAG
>JAJAZM010000087.1 GCA_026785645.1 Sphingomonas bacterium
CCAGGGCGTGTCGGCAGCCGATGCGCTGGGCTTCGTCCGGCTGGTCGGGCTGACCAATGACGTGAGCTTGCGCAACCTCATCCCCGGCGAACTGGCCAAGGGCTTCGGCTTCTTCCAGTCCAAACCCGCATCGAGCTTCTCACCGGTATTCGTCACCCCCGATTCGCTCGGCGAGCGCTGGGCAAATGGCAAATTGTCCGGCGCACTCGAGGTCGAGCTCAACGGCCAGCCATTCGGCCGGGCGCAGGCGGGCGAGGACATGACCTTCGATTTCGGCACCCTGATCGCCCATGCCGCGCGGAGCCGAAAGCTCGGCGCGGGGACGATTATCGGATCGGGCACCGTGTCCAACCGCGATGCCGATGGCGGGCCGGGCAAGCCAGTCGCGGCCGGCGGGCTGGGCTATAGCTGCATCGCCGAAGTGCGGATGGTCGAAACCATCCTGCGCGGCGCGCCCGAGACCGATTTCCTCAAAGCCGGCGACCGGGTGGCGATCACCATGCGCGACGAGCGCCACCATCCGATCTTCGGGACCATCGACCAGCAGGTGGTCGCGGTTTAGAGCAAGCCCCGGCTTTCGCCCATCAGTCGAGCCAGCCCATGCAGGGCGGCGAGGTTTGGCGCCGGAACGCCAACCCGCCCGGCAATCTCCAGCGGCGCGGCGAGCAAAGCGTCAAGCTCGATCGGCCTGCCAGCCTCGACGTCCTGGAGCATCGACGTCTTGAATGCTCCGAGCGTCGCGGTGACCTTGAGCCGATCCTCCCCGCTCTCGGTTATCGGGCAATCGATCGCGGTGCCGATCGCCGCGGCCTCCGCCATGCAACGCAGCATGAAGGCGCGGGTGTCGGCGTTGGCGAGAATCCGGTCGGCGGTCGCCAGGGTCAGCGCCGAAATCGGGTTGGCGGTCATATTGCCCCACAATTTGTACCATATGGCGCGGCGGATATCGGGGATTGCCTCACCCGCAAGCCCGGCCCCGGCGAGCAAGGTCGCGACGGCGGTGGCACGGTCGCTCATCCCGCCGCCGGGCTCGCCGACCAGATATTTGTCGAGCATCGCCACTTCGATCCGCGCCGGAGCGGTGCGTCGACAGGCGGCATGGACGACGCAGCCGAGCACCTGCTCGATCGGCAAGGCCGCCGCGATCCGCGCGCCGGGATCGACGCTGGCGAGCGGCGCGCCGTCGACGAACCACCACGGCACGCCGTTCATCATCGGCACGATCAGCGTGTCGGGGCCGATCATCGCCTGCGCCGTCTGCGCCGCCTCGGCCAGTGCGGGGGCCTTGACTGCGATGATCACAAGGTCCTGAGCCCCGAGCGATGCGGGGTCGGTGGCGATGATTGGTCGGGCGACCTGTTCCGCGCCGCGCTCGACGATCGTGATCCCGTCGGCCAGCGCGTCGGCGGTCGCGCCGCGCGCCAGGACCGAGACTTGATTTCCCGCCAGCGCCAGCCGTGCCGCGACCCAGCCGCCGATCGCACCCGCCCCGACGATCCCGATCGATCGGCTCATGCGCCGTCGGCGAATGGTTTGAGGCAGGCGTAAGCGACATCGTGCACCGGGGTCGCGAGGCCATGCTTGCGTCCGAGCCGGACGATGGTGCCACTGATCGCCTCCAGCTCCAACCGCTGCCCGGCATCGAGATCCTGCCGCATCGAGGCAACGACGTCGGGCGGAAAAGCCTTGAGGATCGCCAACGCCGCAGCGGGCGCGTCGGGGGCAAGCTTTACCCCTTGTGCCACCGCCACCGCTGCAATTTCGGCAATCGACCGCTCGGCGAGATCGAGCAGCAAGGGATCGTGGTACACCACTCCCGCCGGCTGGCGGCTGAGACAGGTCAGCGCGGCATTGGTCGCAAGGAACAGGAACTTGGTCCACAGGCTTGCCTGTATGTCACCCGAGATCGAGGCTTCGACCCCGGCCTTACGCCAATATTCCACCAAAGGTTCGGCAAGCGGATGGACGACGCCGCCGGCATTGCCGATCGCCACGTCGTTGCGCTGGCCGCCGTAGCGGACCGTCCCGTCGGCGGTCAGCGTCGCCGCACTATACACCGGCCCGACCATCACCTGGCCGGGATCGAAGATCGAGCCGAGCATGGCCGCCGCATCGACCCCGTTCTGAAGCCCGACCACCAGCCCGCCCGGCGCGAGCGCGTGCCTGGCGGCGCGCGCGGCCAAGTCCAGGTCATAGGTCTTGACCGCGAAGATCAGCACGTCGGCGAGCGGCAAATCGGTGGCAGCATGCGTGACGGCGACCGTGCGATGGACGATTTCCCCGGCGCTTCCGCTCAGGATGATCCCATGTGCGCGGATCTGGTCGAAGCGCGCACCGCGCGCGACGAAGCCGACATCGGCGCCGCCCGACAGCAGCCATCCGCCGTACAAGGTCCCGATTGCTCCCGACCCGATCAGCACGACTTGCATGACTGTCATTCCCGTTGGCTGGCCCGATCGTCGATCCAGCCAGGATGGCATAGGTAAGCGGTCGATGTTGCCCTTATGGAAGAGACGACGATGGGTGGTGCCGCCTACAGGACTCGAACCTGTGACCCCCGCATTACGAA
>JAJAZM010000088.1 GCA_026785645.1 Sphingomonas bacterium
GATGTCGCTGATCGCGGGATCGCTGAGCAATTCCTCCAATGGCCCGAGGCCGAGCAATTCGTCGACCAGCACCTTTTCCAGCGCGAATTGCTCGCGGCGGTTGAGGTTGATCTTGAGCTCGGTCAGCACTTCGGAGATGATTGGGCGGAATTCCTCGGCCAGCTCGTCCTTGCCGAGCGTCGCCGCGGCTTCGGGGTCGACCCGCTCGAGCAGGCGCGGAAGCACCTGTTCCTTGATCTTGTGGACCGAGGCTTCGAAGCCCTCGGCCTTCTTGCTGCCCTGCTCGCCGCTGGCGTTCTGGCGCTCGTTGAGGCGATCGAGCGCGCCCATGTGGACGCTGCCGTGCGAGGCCTGGGTGGCGGGGGTGTCGGTCGACGGGAAGTCGTCGATCGGCGGGAATTGGTCGCCGCCGGCGGGCTCGTCGTCGGGCGAGGCATGGTTGCCTCCGCCGCCGCCGGTGCCGCCCTTCATCGGGCGCGCGACCCCGAAGTTCGGGCGTGAACCGCTCCCCATTCCGTTGCGCTTACCGAAAGCACTCATAGTGTCACGACCCCGATCATCATCGATGAATGTGGGATGGTGAATAAGCGACAAACTTTTAGAAAATACTAACTTCGTTTAGAAAAAGTCGGGCCCGGGATCAGCCCTCCGCGCTCTCGGCGAGGATGGTCAGGCCGCGCTCGCTGACTTCGGCAAACCCGCCCGAGACTCGGATGTTCTCGGGCGTTGCTCCGGCGGTCTTGTAGACCTGGATCGCGGCATCGTCCTTGACCATCGCCATCACCGGCGCATGGCCGACGAGCACACCGAAGTCGCCCTCGGTGCCCGGGACGACGACCATGTAGACGTCGTCCGAGCGAACGAGCTTTTCCGGGGTGACGAGTTCGAAGTGAAGATCGGCCATGGGGTTACGCGTCCTCGGCCATTTTCTCGGCCTTGGCCACGGCTTCGTCGATCCCGCCGACCATGTAGAAGGCGCTCTCGGGGAGGTGGTCGTACTTGCCCTCGACCACCGCCTTGAACGAGGCGACGGTGTCTTCGACCTGGACGAACTTGCCGGAGATTCCGGTGAACACTTCAGCGACGTGGAACGGCTGGCTGAGGAACTTCTGGATCTTGCGGGCGCGGCCGACGATCAACTTATCCTCTTCCGACAGCTCGTCCATGCCGAGAATGGCGATGATGTCCTGCAGCGACTTGTACCGCTGAAGCGTCTCCTGGACCGCGCGGGCGGTGTCATAATGCTCCTGGCCGACGACCGACGGGGTCAGCACGCGGCTGGTCGAGTCGAGCGGATCGACCGCCGGGTAGATGCCGAGCTCGGAGATGGCGCGATTGAGCGTGGTGGTCGCGTCCAGATGGGCGAAGGAGGTGGCGGGGGCCGGATCAGTCAGATCGTCGGCGGGGACGTAAATCGCCTGAACCGAGGTGATTGAACCCTTGTGGGTCGAGGTGATCCGCTCCTGCAGCTGGCCCATGTCGGTCGACAAGGTCGGCTGATAGCCCACCGCCGACGGGATGCGGCCGAGCAGTGCCGACACTTCCGAGCCGGCCTGGGTGAAGCGGAAGATGTTGTCGACGAAGAACAACACGTCCTGGCCTTCGACATCGCGGAAATATTCGGCCTGGGTGAGGCCCGACAGCGCGACGCGGGCGCGGGCGCCCGGCGGCTCGTTCATCTGGCCGAACACCAATGCGACCTTCGATCCCTCGGGGGTCGGGTTGCCGTCGGCGTCCTTGGCGATGACCCCGGCGTCGAGGAATTCGTGGTAGAGATCATTGCCCTCACGGGTGCGCTCGCCGACTCCGGCGAACACGCTGACGCCGCCATGGCCCTTGGCGATATTGTTGATCAGTTCCTGGATCAGCACGGTCTTGCCGACCCCGGCGCCGCCGAACAGGCCGATCTTGCCGCCCTTGGCGTAAGGCGCGAGGAGATCGATGACCTTGATCCCGGTGACGAGGATCGCGGCTTCGGTCGACTGGTCGACGAACGGCGGGGCCTCGGCGTGGATCGGCATGCTGAGGTCGCTGCCGATCGGGCCGCGCTCGTCGATCGGCTCACCGATGACGTTCATGATGCGGCCCAAGGTCTTGGGGCCGACCGGAACGCGGATCTGGCCGCCGGTGGCGGTCACGCGCTGGCCGCGGGTCAGGCCCTCGGTAGCGTCCATCGCGATCGTGCGGACGATATTCTCGCCGAGATGCTGGGCGACTTCGAGCACCAGGCGATTGTCGCCGTTGGTGGTTTCGAGCGCGGCGAGGATCGGCGGAAGCTCGCCCTCGAACGCGACGTCGACGACCGCGCCAATGACCTGCGCGACCGAGCCGACGAGATTGCCCCCGGCGGGCGACGTGGTGGAGTCGGCGGCGGCCTTGGTGGCCTTGGTGGGAGCGGCAGTTGCCATGTCTTCGTTTCCTCTTTCGAACTCTACAGCGCTTCGGCGCCGGAAATGATTTCGACCAGTTCCGTGGTGATCGCGGCCTGGCGCTGGCGGTTATATTTGATCGACAATTTACTGATCATGTCACCGGCGTTGCGGGTGGCATTGTCCATCGCGGTCATCTGCGACCCGTAGAAGCCGGCGGCATTCTCGAGCATCGCGCGATACAGCTGGATGGCGATATTCCTGGGCAGCAGCGCGGCAAGGATTTCCTCTTCGTCGGGCTCATATTCGATCGCTGCCGAGGCCGGGCCGCCTTTGGGCGCGGCATCCTTCGCAGGCACTGCGACCGGGATGATCTGCTCGAGCGTCGGTTCCTGGACCAGCACCGACCGAAACGTCGAATAGGCGAGATGGGCGACGTCGAACTGGCCGCTTTCGAAGCGATCGATGATATCGTCGGCGATCGCCACCGCTTCCGAATAGATCGGATTCTTCATCGCGCTGGTGTCGTGCTGGCCGATGATCGCCTTGGCATGAGTCCGCTGGAACCCGGGACGGCCCTTGCGGCCGACGAAGTAGAACAGGACCTTCTTGCCCTGCGCTTCCAACTCAACCGCTTTCTTGCGCGCGGCACGACCGATATTGGTGTTGAACGCGCCTGCAAGACCGCGATCACCGGTGGCGACGACGATCAGATGGGTGTCGTCCTTGCCGGTGCCGGCGAGCAATTTCGGGCTTTGCGGGCCAGGCGTCACGCTGCGCGCCAGGCTCACGACCACGGCCGACATCCGCTCCGAATAGGGACGGCCGGCGACCGCATTCGACTGGGCGCGACGAAGCTTCGCCGCCGCCACCATGTTGAGCGCCTTGGTAATCTTCTGCGTCGACTTCACCGAGCCGATGCGCATTTTGAGGGTCTTGAGACTTGCCATCTATTTGGTCCGCACCGCATTCCAGTTGAACAGAAAATTGCGCTGCTCGGCCCAGGTCTGGCCCTGCACCGTGTCGCCCACCAGGCACGCGCCGGTGTGATATGGCCCGACACCATCCGTCGTTCGGAAGCTAACGCAGGTCCGACCCCGGTCATTCTTCCACCGGCCGGCCTCGATCTTGCTCTCGTAGAAGGAGCCGGCAACGGTGCCATCGGCCTTGAGCTCAAGCCGCATCGGCTTGATGTAGGGCGCATCGGGCTTGGCTGACAGGTCGACCGTCCACGCGCCATCCATCGGCTGGGCGGCAAGGGCCGGTCCAGTGACAGCGAGCATGAGCAGGGCGACGGCCGAGCGCATTAAGCGAACTGCTTGCCGAACGCGGTGAGCGCGTCCTTGAGCTTTGCGCTGGTGTCGTCGTCGAGCACCTTGGTGTCGCGGATCGTCTTCAATACGTCGGCATGGTCCGAGCGCAGATAGCTGAGCATCGCCGCCTCGTAGCGGGTGACGTCCTTGGTTTCGACGGTATCGATGAAACCCTGCGTCCCGGCGAAGATCGACGCGACCTGGTCCTCGACCGGCATTGGCGCGAACTGGGCCTGCTTGAGCAATTCGGTGAGGCGGGCGCCGCGAGCCAGCAGCTTCTGGGTCGAGGCATCGAGATCCGAGCCGAACTGGGCGAAGGCGGCCATTTCGCGATATTGCGCGAGCTCGAGCTTGATCGAGCCCGAGACCTTTTTCATCGCCTTGGTCTGCGCGGCAGAGCCCACGCGGCTGACCGAGAGGCCGACGTTGATCGCCGGGCGGATGCCCTGGTAGAACAAATCGGTCTCGAGGAAGATCTGGCCGTCGGTGATCGAGATGACGTTGGTCGGGATGTAGGCCGAGACGTCGCCGGCCTGGGTCTCGATGATCGGAAGCGCGGTGAGCGAGCCATTGCCGTTGGCGTCGTTCATCTTGGCGGCGCGCTCGAGCAAGCGTGAGTGAAGGTAGAAGACGTCGCCGGGATAGGCTTCGCGGCCCGGCGGACGACGTAGCAGCAGCGACATCTGGCGGTAGGCGACGGCCTGCTTGGAGAGATCGTCATAGACAATCACGGCGTGCATGCCATTGTCGCGGAAATATTCGCCCATCGCGCAGCCGGTGTATGGCGCGAGGAACTGCAACGGAGCAGGCTCCGACGCAGTCGCGGCGACGACGATGGTATATTCCATCGCTCCATTTTCCTCGAGCGCGCGGACGATCTGGGCGACGGTCGAGCGCTTCTGCCCGATCGCGACGTAGATGCAGTAGAGCTTCTGCGATTCATCGTCGCCGGCGTTGGCGGCCTTCTGGTTGATGAAGGTGTCGAGTGCGACGGCGGTCTTGCCGGTCTGGCGATCGCCGATGATCAATTCGCGCTGACCGCGGCCGACCGGAACGAGCGCGTCCAAGGCCTTGAGGCCGGTCTGGACC
>JAJAZM010000089.1 GCA_026785645.1 Sphingomonas bacterium
CGCGGTGAGATTGTTGAAGTCGATCCCGCTGACGGCGCTTTCGTCGTTGGTGATGTTGCGACCGAAAGCGGCAATATCGAAGCGGTCGGTCTTGTAGCCGACCCGAAGCCCGCCCTCGAGCAATTGATCGTCGCTGAATTCAACCGATTCGTAGAGGAAGAACTGGACTTTCGAGCGATGATACCAGTCGGTGAAGACATACAGCGACCCCGGCCCGACCGGATGTTCGTAACCGGCGGTGAAATTGAAGATCCACCTCGGCGCCTGGGGTAGCGAATTACCGTCGATCAACACGTTGGGCGAGCCCGGGCCGGCGAGCGGATCGAGCACGGTGCAGGGCGCCCCACACGGCTCGACTGCCAGATCGTTATCGTTGATCCGGGTATGGTTGTAGCTGAGGCCCGCGGTCAGCGTCAGCCCGCTTACCGGGCGCGCTTCCAGCTCGGCTTCGAAGCCATAGCCCTTCACCGCGTCGGCGTTGAGCAGCAAATTGGCGTTGGCCGCGCCGCCGACCGCGGACAGCTGCAGGTCCTTGGTCTTGAAATAATAGCCGGCGAGGTTGAAGCGCAGGCGGCGGTCGAGCAATGTCGTCTTGATCCCGGCCTCGTAGGACATGGTGCTTTCGCTGTCGGCGGTGGTGACCTTGCGGTCGAACAGGATGCGGCCTTGGATCGCCGGGGCGCGATAGCCTTTGGCGACTCGCGCATAGACATTCACGTCCGGGCTGATCTCCTGCAGCGCGCTGAAGTCCCACGTCAGGACGCTGTCCTTGACCTTGGTGGTCGTCTCGGGGACCGGACCTCTGCCGATGAAGCCCGGACGCAGGTCAAACAGCCGATCGGCGGTCAGGCGCTTCTTGTCATGGTTCCAGCGCGCCCCGACCTGCAGCTTCAGCCCGAAGTCGAAGGCGTAGTTGAGCGACCCGAAGATCCCCAGTGCCTTGCTGTCCTGGCGCTGGTTGACGATCGCCGACGGAGCGGTGGCGGTCGGCGCTCCGAAATCGAAGCTCTGGATGTCGAGATTCTCGTCGAAGTAGAAGATTCCCGCTTGGTAGCCGAGCCCGCCCTGGTTGTTGGACGCGATGCGCAATTCCTGGGTGAACTGGTCGAGGCTCGGGATATCGTCCTGGCTCTGGGCCGGGAACGGGATGAAGCCCGGCTCGCTATTGTCGGAGAAGCCGGGGCCACAGAATGAGCAGCCGAAACCGCCGTCGATGTCGCCGCGGCTCTTGAGCTTGCCGTGCCAGTAGCTGGTGATCGAGTAGAGCGAGACCGGACCGAAATCATATTCGACCGTAGCGGCGACATTCTCGGTCTTGAGCTTCTGGAAGTTGATCCCGTCGGCGCGAACCTCGTCGCGGTCGAAATCACCACCATCGACCCCGACCAACTTGTTGCTCCCGGGACGGATTGCATTGGCGCGGAAGATGCGCGCATCGCCGTCGAGATCGCGCAGCTGCCCGGTGAGGCGAATCGTCAGCGCGTCGGTCGGCTTGAACTGAATCTGGGCGCGCAGTGCGATATCGTCATAGCCCTCCAGGTCATCGTTCCCCGGGTCGTCGAGATTGTCGATCCAGTTATTGCGGTGTTGCCACAGGCCCGAGAGTCGGACCGCGATGGTGTCGCTGAGATCGGCACCGACCGCCCCCTCGGCGTTGATCGTCGAATAAGTGCCGATGCTGACCCGCGCATAATTGCGGCCGCCGGGCCTGACGGTGTCGAACTTGACGATGCCGGCCGGGGTGTTGCGGCCGAACAGGGTGCCCTGCGGCCCGCGCAATACCTCGACGCGGTTGACGTCGAACGCCGGGAAGCCCTTGAGGATGGGGTTTTCGAGAACGACGTCGTCATACACCAGGCTGACCGGCTGTGAGGCGTTGAGGTCGAAGTCGGTGTTGCCGAGGCCGCGGATGTAGAAGCGCGGGAAGGTCCGCCCGAACGAGCTTTCGATGTTGAGGCTCGGGACTCGTCCGGACAAGCCGCGAACATCCGCGCCACCGGCGTTGATCGCCGCCAGCGTCTGGCTGCTGACTGTCGCCACCGACAACGGGACATCCTGCAGATTTTCGCTCCGCCGCTGGGCGGTGACAACGATATCCTCGACCCCAACAGTCGATGTTGCGTCTGCGGCAGCGGATGCGTCGGGCGTCGCGGCGGGCGCGTCCTGCGCAAGCGCGGGTGCGGCAACAAAAAAGGCAGCAATCGCAGCCAGCGAACAGGTCGAATGAATCAGGCGCATCGGCTCAATCTCACTTGTCGGAAAAGGAGACATAGAGCGCCCCCCTTGGCCGCTCCGATGCGCCGAACCTGTCATTGAGAGTGGCCGTCGAGTCAATTCGCGCTCGGCCGACATAACGATTTAGTTACGCCCGCGTGACCTGCGGGTAACAGTGGTCAGAAGCTATATTCGTCGTAAACACGGCCGACGTCGCCGTCCCAGTCGCCATGGTAACGTTCGAGCAGGCGGTCGGCGAAGGTCATGCCGCTCGCGACGACATCGCGCAACGGGTCGAGGAAGCCGCTTTCATTATCGCCGCTGGCGTTGAGCTCGGCCCGCGCGCTGAGGCCGGCGGTGGCGATCTCGAGAATGTCGCCGGCCAGGTCGCGCATCGTCCCGCCTCCGGGCACCGCCGCGCCGAGCGCCTCGCGCGGGACGGCGTGGCGAAGCGCCTCGCGCTGCTCGATCGTCCAGTGCCTGACCCGCTGCCACGCCGCATCGAGCGCGGCATCGTTATACAGCAGTCCGACCCACAAAGCGGGAAGCGCGCAGATCCGACCCCAGCGCCCGCCATCGGCGCCGCGCATTTCGAGGAAGCTCTTAAGCCGAACCTCGGGGAAAGCGGTCGACAGATGGTCGTTCCAGTCGGCGATGGTCGGCTTTTCGCCCGGCAGGACGCTCAGTTTGCCGTCGAGGAAATCGCGGAAACTGAGGCCTGCGGCGTCGATATACTGGCCGTCGCGGAACACGAAATACATCGGCACATCGAGCGCATAATCGCAGTAACGCTCATAGCCGAAGCCATCCTCGAACACGAACGGCAGCATGCCGGTCCGCGCCGGATCGGTGTCTTCCCAGATATGGCTGCGGAAACTCTTGAAGCCGTTGGGCTTGCCTTCGGTGAATGGCGAATTGGCGAACAACGCGGTGGCGACCGGCTGCAACGCGAGGCCGACGCGGAATTTCTTCACCATGTCGGCTTCGGACGAATAATCGAGATTGACCTGGATGGTGCAGGTGCGCAGCATCATGTCGAGCCCGAGATTGCCAACCCGCGGCATGTGATCGAGCATGATCTTGTAGCGACCCTTGGGCATGATCGGCAGCTCGGCGCGGGCCTTGTCGGGCCACATGCCGAGCCCCAAGAAGCCGAGCCCCAATTTGTCGCCGACCGCCTTGACCTGGACCAGGTGGCGCCCGCTTTCGGCACAGCTTTCGTGAAGGTTGGCCAGCGGCGCGCCCGACAATTCGAACTGGCCCGCGGGCTCAAGGCTGACCGTGCCGTCGGGGCCGGCCAGCGCGATCACCTTGCCGCCCTCCTCGATCGGCCGCCAGCCAAACTCGGTCAGGCCAAGAAGGAGGTCGCGGATCCCGCCGGGCTCGTCCCAGCTCGGCGCGCGATGATCGTCGAGGCGATAGACGAATTTCTCATGCTCGGTGCCGATCCGCCAGTCGGCGCGCGGCTTCTCGCCCCCGGAAAAGACCGAAATCAGGTCGTCGCGGCTCTCGATCATGGGGCTCGCGCTGAGGTCGGTTCTAGTTGTCATTCGAAACGCGCTTAACGCCAGTCCCCGGCCAGCGCCATATATGTTGTGACGGCGGCCAAGGCGGCGGTTTCGGCGCGGAGGATGCGGGGGCCGAGGCTGATCGCTTTGGCGTTGGGAAGCGCGCGGATCGCTTCGGCTTCCTCCGGCGTGAACCCGCCTTCGGGACCGGTGAGGATGGTCGCGGGCCCGGGCTGGAACGCGGTCGCCGCCGGCTCGCCCCCGTTCTCGTCGGCGAAATAGAGCGTCCGGCCTGCGTCGAACGCTTTCAGAAAGGCGTCGAGCTTGACCGGCTCGGCAATGGTGGCGAGCGCGGTCCGCCCGCATTGCTCGGCCGCCTCGACGATGTGGGCGCGCATCCGTTCAAGGTTCAACTTGTCGACGATCGTCCGCCGGGTGATCACCGGCTCAAGCCGCGCGACGCCCAATTCGACCGCTTTCTCGACCAGCCAGTCGACCCGCCCCTTCTTGACCGGGGCGAAGGCGAGCGTGAGGTTGGGGACGGCTTCCTGCGCCCGCGTCGGCTCGACCACGGCCAGGATCATCCGCCGCTTCCCCGCCTCGACCACCCGCGCCAGCCACTCGCCCGACACCCCGTCGAACAGCAAAACCTCGCCGCCCGCCTTCAGCCGCAACACATTGCCGAGGTAATTGGCCTGCGCCGCATCAAGCCCGACCGCGATCCCTGCCGACAGGGGGGGATCAACATACAACCGGGCAAGCGAGCGCGGCGGCCAGGCGGGGGTGGCAGGCATCAGTTGGGAACGGCGCGCATGGCGTCGGTGAATGACCGCATCGGCAAGCCCTGAGCCTTGCAGAATTTGTAGGTACCGAACCGCTCGACGTCGCGCTTGGCGCGCGCGACGTCCGGCACCATGCCGACTTTCTGAATATGACCGATGATTTGGCCCGACTGCAAATCCATGAAATCCGCTCGGCCGCGTAGCGCGTCCAGCCGTTCGAGCAAGGTGTAGCGCACCATTGGATCGAGCGGGATCGCGCGCTTCAAGGACTGCAGCGAGGTAAATTCTTCGGTGTTCCTGACCGATTCATCCTGAACCGTCGCGGCCTGCATGTAATGGTCATTAAGTACGCTGCGGAGTTTGGGGTCGAAGCGCGAGGCCACGCCATCGGAAATCGCCCCTTGCCATGCCCCGTCGGCATAGTCTTTCGACGGCATCCTCAGGACGAATTTGGAAATTACTTCGTCCGAATAGGAGGGTGCCGGATCGAGCCGATCGCCGCTCCGTTCAATGCGCTGCTGCAGGCCGTCGATTTGCGTGAGAATGCAGGGTGCGACCACGCGCCACTCGACCGACCAGCTGTAATGCTTGGCAAGCTCTTCGCGGATCGCCGCTTTCGACTGGCTGACCTTGGCCCGCCAGCTTCGCTCCTCGACCCATTGCTGGGCGGCGAGCGCGATCAGCACGCCGAGGGTGACGATCGCCAGCTCCCAAACCACCGCGCGCCAGCCGTTCGGCGGGTCCAATTTCAGCATCCGGAACATCGGCAATCCCCCGCGCCGACGATAGCTACGACATTGGCCGAAGCAAGCCTCGTCACGCGAAACGCTTTTGCCTATGAGGCGCCTGCGACGACCGAGGGGACTGACGAACATGACTGCCGATTCCCTCCAGCCGATCGTCGCTTTGGGCCGCAATTGCTGGCGGATCGCGCGCGCCAGCGAGGCCAGCGTGATCGTCGACGCGGCCGATTATTACCGCCACATCCGCGGCGCGATGATCGCGGCGCAAAAGCGCATCTTCATCGTCGGCTGGGATTTCGACACCCGCATCGCGCTCGATCCCGACGAACATGGCCAGGGCGAAACGCTGGGCCGCTTCTTCCTCAACCTCGCCCGCGACAAGCCGGACCGTGAGATCGACATCCTCAAGTGGAATTTCGGCGCGCTCAAGCAATTCGTCCGGCCTGCCGCAGTGGTCTGGCTGGCCCGTTGGTGGAAGACCAAGGCGATCGATTTCCGCTTCGATTCGTCGCATCCGCCGGGCTGCAGCCACCACCAAAAGATCGTGGTGATCGACGACAATCTCGCGGCGTGCGGCGGGATCGACATCTCCTCGTCGCGCTGGGACACGTCCGAGCACCAGGACGACGATCCGCGTCGCACCGGCCCCGACGGCAAGCCGTACATGCCGTGGCACGACGCGACGATGATGATGCGCGGCCCCGTCGCCGCCCAGTTGGCCGAGCTTGGCCGAGAGCGCTGGTCGACCGCGACCAAGGCCGAATTGAAGCCGATCGACCCGACCGAGGACGACTGGCCCAAGGACCTGCCGGTGATGTTCCGCGACGTCGACATCGCCATTGCCCGAACCCGCGCCGCTTATGACGGTCTGTCCGAAATTCGCGAGATCGAGACGCTCTATCTCGACATGATCGCGGCGGCCGAGCAATTCATCTATTTCGAGAATCAATATTTCACGAGCGCCAAGATCGGTGCCGCGATCGCAACCAGGATGGCCGAGCCCGACCCGCCCGAGATCGTCATGGTCATGCCGCGCACCGCCGATGGCTGGCTCGAGCAGCAGGCGATGGACGGGGCACGGCTGAAACTGGTCGCGGCGATCGGCGAGAAGGACAAGGGTAACCGCTTCCGCATCTATATTCCGGTCACCAAAAAGCGCGACGATATCTACGTCCACGCCAAGATTTCGGTAGTCGACGACCGGCTGCTCAGGGTCGGCTCGTCCAACCTCAACAACCGCAGCCAGGGCCTCGACAGCGAGTGCGACGTGATCATCGACGCCGCGCTCGCCGCCAACGCCGGAACGCCGCCAGCGATCACCGCGCTGCGCTATCGCCTGCTCGCCGAGCATCTCGATTGCACCCCCGGGGAATTTGCCTCAGCCGAGAAGAAGCACGGGTCGATGGTCAAGGCGATTGAGGCGCTGATCGGGCCGGGCAAGTCGCTTGAACTGCTGCCGATGGAGGGGCTGAGCGAGGCCGAGGAGTTCATCGCCTCGAACGAATTGCTCGACCCCGAAAATCCCGAGGCGATGCTCGACCCGATCGGCAAGCGCGGACTGGCCAAGAGCTGGGCCAGCGGCCGCGCGGCGATTGGGCGGCGGCTGGGGCGCCGGTGACTGAGGCGGATGTGACCTCCACCGACATCGTCCCCGACAGCGAACGGCGCGGGCTGATCGGCGCGCTGCCCGAAGCGCTTCGGCCTTATGCCTCGCTGATGCGGCTCGACCGGCCGATCGGGACGTGGTTGTTGTTCTGGCCCTGCGCGTGGGGGGTCGCGCTAACCGGGGGACATTGGCTGTTGTTCGCGATGTTCGCGATCGGCGCGTTCGTCATGCGCTCGGCGGGCTGCGTCTATAATGACATTGTCGATCGCGACCTCGACCGACAGGTCGCACGCACGCGGTTGCGTCCGCTTGCAAACGGCAGGGTTTCGTTGCGTGCGGCGTGGGTGCTGACCGTCGGGCTCAGCCTGATCGGCCTCCTTGTCCTGCTCGCCCTCAAGCCCGTCGCGCAGATCGTCGCGCTGGCCAGCCTCGCTTTGGTCGCGGCCTATCCCTTCATGAAGCGCGTCACTTGGTGGCCGCAGGCGTGGCTCGGGCTGGTGTTCAGTTGGGGCGCGCTGGTCGGCTGGCCGGCGGTTACCGGAAGCCTCGACTGGCCGGCGATCCTGCTGTGGGCGGGCAGCGTCGCGTGGGTGATCGGCTATGACACGCTCTACGCCATCCAGGATATCGAGGATGATGCGCTGGTCGGGGTTCGCTCCTCCGCCCGTCGCCTCGGCGGCAAGGCGCGGCAGGGGGTCGCGATCTTCTACACGCTTGCGCTCGCCGGCTGGGGCTCGGCAATCTGGATGGTGTTTCCGTATTGGCTGGCGCTGGTGACCCTGATCCCCGCCGCACTGCATCTCGCCAACCAGGCGTGGCGCACAGACCCGGCCGAGGGGGCTGCCGCGCTCGCCTTGTTCCGGTCGAACCGCTGGTGCGGCGCGCTGGTGTTCGCGGCGATGCTGGTGGTGGGGTTGAGCCTCCGCCTCTGACCGCCTAACCGCAGCCCCATGTTAAGCGTCGAACACGCCCGCGACCGGGTCGAGCAATTGGTCGAACAAGCCCGTCGCGCCGGGGCCGATGGCGCCGATGCGCTGTATCTCGGCGAGCGATCAAGCGGGGTGCAGGTGCGCAAGAGCGAACTTGAGGACGTCCATCGCTCCGAAGGCGAAGGCCTTGGCCTGCGCGTATTTCGCGGCACTCAATCGGCCAGCGTGTCGTCGTCCGACCTCTCCGCAGAGGCGCTCGAAGCACTGGTCACCCGCGCACTGGCGATGGCCGCCGAAGCGCCCGAGGATCCCTATGCCGGGCTCGCGCCGGCCGATTTGCTCGCGAAGCCCCCGTTCGCCGATCTCGACAGCTGGGATCCGGTGGAGCCCGATCCAGCGGCGTTGAAGCTCCGCGCGCTTGAGGCCGAAGGCGCGGCGCTTGGCGTCACGGGCGTCACCAACTCCAACGGCGCCAGCGCTTCGGCCTCGGGATCGACCGTCGCGCTGGCCATCTCGAGCGGATTCAGCGGTGCCTATCGCGCCACCGGCCACAGCTGCTCGGCCAGCGTGATCGGCGGTGAAGGGTCGGGGATGGAGCGCGATTATGCGTGGCACAGCGCGCGCTTTGCTGCCGATCTCGAGGATCCTGCCGCGATCGGCCGCCGCGCGGGGGAGCGCACTGTCGCTCGTTTGAACCCGGTCAAGATCGCCGCGGCAAGGATGCCGGTGCTGTTCGACCCGCGGGTCGCGACCACCCTGCTCGGTCATTTTATCGCTGCGATCACCGGGTCGTCGGTCGCGCGCAAGTCGAGCTTCCTCCAGGACAAGCTCGGCAGTCAGCTGTTCTGCCCCGGCGTGTCGATCCACGACGATCCGACGCGCAAGCGCGGCCTTCGCAGCCGGGCGTTCGACGGGGAGGGGCTTCCGGTCCGCCCGATGGCGCTGGTCGAGGACGGCATCCTCAAGACGTGGCTCGCCGAAAGCGCCTCGGCCCGACAGCTCGGAATCGCCCCGACCGGCCATGCCATCCGCGGGGTCGGCGGGGCGCCGGGTGCTGGGCCGTCCAACCTTTATCTCGCGGCGGGGTGCGCGAGCCCCGACGAGCTCCGCGCCCGCTTCCCGCGCTGCATCCTCGTCACCGAATTGATCGGGCAGGGAGTCAATGGCGTGACCGGCGACTATAGCCGGGGCGCGGCGGGCTTCCTGATAGAACATGGCGAGATCGTCGGCCCGGTGGCCGAAATTACCATCGCCTCGAATCTGGTCGAAATGTTTGCCAGCCTCGAGCCCGCCAATGACCTTGTCTTTCGGCGCGGGGTCGACAGCCCGACCTTGCTGTTCCCCGATATGACCGTCGCCTCGGCCTAAGTTCCTCTCCAAGCGCTTGCTTGGATGAGCAGGTCGCCGTGCCCCGGCACGGCTCTGGATTGACGGGGGTCAATCCAGACCTGCTCATGGGGACCATTGCCCGAAGAGGCAATGGTGGTGGGGTTCTCACTCGACACGCAAGAACCCCACCGGCAGCTTCGCTGCCACCTCCCGATCGAAGGCGATGGGGAGGACCTTACGCCACTGCCTCCAGCCCAAGTCGGGCGAATTCGATCTTCGGGCAATGGTCCATCACGACCTTGAGCCCCGCCGCTTCGGCCCGAGCGGCGGCGGCTTCGTCGATCACGCCAAGCTGCAGCCACACCGCCTTGGCGCCGACCGCAATCGCCTCGTCGACCACCGCGCTGGCCTCGGCCGAGTTGCGGAAGATGTCGACGATGTCGATCGCCTGGCCAATCTGGCAAAGCTCGCGCCACACGAACTCGCCGTGGACATGCTCGCCGGTGATCCGCGGATTGACCGGATAAACCCGATAGCCCTGGTCCTGGAGGAATTTCATCACGCCATGGCTGGCGCGGTCGGGGCGGTCCGACGCGCCGACCAGCGCAATCGTCCGCGCGGACTGGAGCAAGTCGGCAATATCCTCGTCACTGGTCAGCGGCATGTCATTCTCCTTGCCCGCTCAATGTTTCAGGCGGGCTTTTTCTCCAGCCCGTCGAGCAAAGCTTGGGCGAGCAGCGCAAAGGCGTCGCCCGCTGGCCCATCTTCGGCGGCGGGCGGGCGACCCGCGTCGCTTGCCTCGCGAAGGCTCGCCGACAGCGGCAATCGACCGAGGAACGGGATGCCGAGCTTTTTCGCCGAGGCTTCCGCGCCGCCACTTCCGAACGGGTCGCTCTCCTCGCCGCAATGCGGGCAGCGATAGCCGGCCATATTCTCGATGATCCCGATCACCGGCACGTCGGTCCGCGCGAACAGGTCGATCGCGCGGGTGGCGTCGATCAAGGCGAGGTCCTGCGGGGTCGAGACGATCACTGCCGCGGCGGGCTTGGCCTTCTGGACCAGCGACAATTGCACGTCGCCGGTGCCGGGCGGCAGATCGACCAGGATCAGATCGACCTCGCCCCAGTCGCCGTCGATCAACTGCGCCAGCGCCTTCCCCGCCATCGGCCCGCGCCAGGCCAGCGCTTGGCCTGCTGGCACCAATTGCCCGACCGACAGCAATCGGACCCCGCTCGGACTCACCACCGAGATGAGTTGCTTTTCCTTCGCTTCCGGCCGGTCATGCGCGCCAAGCAAAGTCGGCTGTGACGGGCCATAGATATCGGCGTCGATCAGCCCGACCTTCTTGCCCATCCGCTGCAACGCCACCGCAAGATTGGCGGCAACGGTCGATTTGCCGACCCCGCCCTTGCCCGACCCGATCGCGACCAATGTCGCGGCACCCTTGCGCGCCGCGGTCAGCGCGATTCGGACATCGGTCACGCCGGGGATCGCCCGCGCCGCTTTGGCCAGCCGCGCTTCCATCGCCTTGCGCTCGTCGTTGCGCATATTGCTACCGTCGACGATCAAGGTCGCGACCCCGCCGTCGAATTTGCACGAGCGGATCCGCGACGCGTCGGGATGGCTGTCTAAAGCGGAAAGCGGATCGTCCATGCCGCGCCGCTTAGGCCCGACCGGTACCAATCGGCAAGCAACCCCCTGTTTTTCGTGATCGGGGCTTCCTATAGTGGGGTCATGAGTATTTTATCGGGGTTGGGCTCGCTTCCGTCGCGCCTGTTCAGTGACAATAAGGGGCCGTGGGGTCCCAAAGCGGATGGTGGCGGCGACGACGCCCCTTCCACTGGCCCGCCGAGTGATCCGATCCCGGGTCCGTGGGGCGGCGAGCGGCCGTCATCGGGGCCCGGCCAAGGCGGCTTCGGCCAGGCCAATCTGGAGGCGTTCATCGAGCGCAACCGGCGGCGCTTCGGCGGCGGTTTCGGCGACGATGGCTCGTCCGGCGGACCGAGCGGGTCCAAGATCCTGTGGGTCGTGCTGGCGGTACTCGCACTTGGCATGTTGCTCACCACGATGCACCGCATCGGTCCCGAGGAACGCGGCGTGGTCACCTTGTTCGGCCGCTACAGCTCGACCCTTCCGTCAGGCATCAGCTTCACCTTGCCGGCCCCGATTGCGCGGGTGCAGAAGGTCAATGTTGCCCAGATTCGCGATATCGAGCTTGGCTCGGCGGCGGAAGAGACATTGATGCTGACCGGCGATCAGAACATCATCGATATCGCCTATCAGGTGCGCTGGAGCATCCGCAATCCGGAGCAATATCTGTTCGAATTGCGCACCCCCGAGGACACCATCCGCCAAGTCGCCGAAAGCTCGATGCGTCAGGTCGTCGCCCAGGTCAGCCTGCAGGATGCGATCGGCAACAAGCGCGGCGAGATCGAAGCGCGGGTCCAGGAGGAGATGCAGCGCACGCTCGATCGCTACCAGTCGGGCGTGTCGATCCGCGGCGTCGCGATCAAGCAAGCCGACCCGCCGGGCGCGGTCAACGATGCCTTCAAGGACGTCACCGCGGCGCAGCAGGACAGCGAGAGCGCGCGCAACAACGCCAATGCCTATGCGCTGCAATTGCGCCAGATCGCGCAGGGTGAGGCGACCGCCTTCGACAAGGTCTATGTCCAGTATAAATTGTCACCCGAAGTGACCCGGCGACGGATGTATTACGAGACGATGGAGCGCGTCCTTCGAGGCGTCGACAAGACCATCATCGAGACCCCGGGCGGAGTCACGCCTTACCTCCCGCTTCCCCAGATCCAGCGCAGTACCCCCGAAAGGCAGCCCGCCCAATGATCGCCTCCATTCGCAATCATCCGGTCCTCATCGCAGTGATCGCCGCGATCCTGCTGGTCGCCTTGCTGGGTAGCGTGACGATCGTGCCCGAGACCAGTCAGGGCGTGGTGATCCGCTTCGGCAAGCCGGTGCGGATCGTCAATCAGTTCGAGCAAGGCGAGCGCTTCGGCGAAGTCGGGGCCGGCCTCAATGCCAAGATTCCGTTCGCCGAATCGATCGTGTGGATCGACAAGCGGGTGCGCGATCTCGACATGGACCGGCAGCAGGTGCTGTCGATCGACCAGCGCCGGCTCGAGGTCGATGCTTTTGCCCGCTATCGCGTGGTCGATCCGTTGCGGATGTTCATCGCCGCTCGCTCCGAGGATCGGGTCGAGGAGGCATTGAAGCCGATCCTCGGCTCGCAGCTCCGCAACGAGCTTGGCAAGCGGCCGTTCGCCTCGATGCTCAGCCCCGAGCGCGAGGGCGCGATGGAGAATATCCGCGTCGGGATGAACCGCATCGCCCGCCAATATGGCGTGGTGGTGGTCGATGTCCGGATCAAGAAGGCCGACCTTCCCGACGGCACTCCGCTCCAGTCCGCATTCGCGCGGATGCGCAGCGCGCGCCAGCAGGAGGCGCGCTCGATCCGCGCCGAGGGCTCCAAGACCGCGCAAATCATCCGCGCCTCGGCCGATGCCGAAGCCGCGCAAATCTACGCTGCAAGCTTCGGCAAGGATCCCGCTTTCTACGATTTCTACCGGGCGATGCAGTCCTACCAAGTGACCTTTATCGGCGATGGCACCAACAAATCCTCGCCGACCAACATCATCATGTCGCCCAATAGCGAGTATCTGAAGGAATTCGCTGGACGCTAAGGCAC
>JAJAZM010000090.1 GCA_026785645.1 Sphingomonas bacterium
ATTGGCATCGTCGACCGCCCCGCCGAGGTCGGTGTCGGCGCGAAGCTCGTCGTCCGGGCCGTGATAACCACTCGCCAGGAAGCGCCGGAGCCGGTCGCGGTCGCTGAAGCTGCCCCCCGCCATGACCATCGGCACCCCGCGCTCGGCAAGCACCCAGCCATCCTGGCGGCGAAGGAAATTATCGGCTTCGTGATCGCCGTCCCATGCCCGACCGAGCGCCTGAGCTGCCGATCTGACCAACCCCTCAATCCTCGAGTGGGGCGGCGCGACCATCGCTACTTTGGCGCCCGTCGGGGCGATGGCGATCGTGTCGAGGTTGAACCCCGCGACGATGCTGGCAAGCGGCAGCGGCGGCTTGTCGGCAAAGGCGCGGGCGCCGAGCAGGCCCCATTCCTCGGCACTGGTGGCGACGAACCATATGTCGCGGTCGAGGCCCAGCTTGGCGACCTGTTCGGCCACCGCAATCATCGCCGCGAGCCCGCTGGCATTGTCGACCGCGCCATTACAGATCTTGTCCGCCGCCTTGGGCGCGCAGACGCCAAGATGGTCCCAATGCGCCATCAGCACCACGGCCCGGCCATCGGGCCGACGCCCGCGCGCAACCCCGATCACATTATGGCTGGTGAAATTGCCGAGCCGCGCCATGTGGGCGAGGAACTCGGCCTGGACGGGCGGGACGTTGGGATTGGGCGGCAAGTTTGAGGCGGGCTTGGCGAGAATTGCGAACGGATCGAGGTAAGGGTCAGGCCCGCGCGCTCCGCTGGTCAGGCCAGCGGCGCGAAAACGCTCGGCGATATAGGCGATGGTCTTCGTCTCGCCCGCCGTCCCCGCCATCCGCCCTTCGAACGAATCGCTCGACAAAATGGCGATGGTCGAGCGCAGCGCGGGCTCGGTGATTGCCGGGGTGCGCGGCGCTGGCGCGACGGTAGCGCAACCCGCGAACAGCAACAGCAATGCTGCAGCAAGCAACCGCCTCATCGGCGCGCCAGCAGACGGCGGGCTGATTCGACATGCATCTGCTCGATCATCGCGCCTTCAAACCGCTCAGCGCCCCCGGTGGCGGCGGCAATCAGGCGTTCGGCGCGGGCGATGTCGGTCGCGGTGGGCGCGAAGGCCGCTCGGCAGGCCGCGATCTGGTCAGGGTGAATCAGCGACTTGCCGTCGAACCCGAGCGCCCGGCCAGCGGCGCATTCGGCGGCCAGCCCGTCGGGATCGTCGAGCTGGTTACGGACACCGTCGAACACCGCGATCCCGGCGGCGCGCGCGGCGACCACCGCCGACTGAAGCGCCATCGCCATTGCAGCGCGGTCAATCGACGGCAGCCGCAGGCTGTTGGCGAGGTCGTTGGTGCCGACGATCAGCGCATCGACCGAACGGGCTATGGCCGGCGCGGCGAGGATAGCGGCGGCAGTCTCGATCATCGCCGCGACCGGCTTGGCGGTGATTGCGAGCGGTCGATCGACCATCGGCACGATGATGAAATCGCAGTCCGATCCAATTGCGGCGGCGAGGTCGGCATCATGCTCGGCAGTGCCAAACCCATTGACCCGGATCGCCACCGGCATCGGCCACTTGTTGGAAACTGCCTCAGTCGCGGCCTTACGCGCCGTCTGCTTGTCGCCGGGCTTCACCGCATCCTCGAGGTCGAGCACGACCAGGTCCGCCGCCGATTCGCGGGCTTTGGCCATGGCGCGCGGATTGCTCGCCGGTAGAAAAAGCAGCGCCGGGCGAACGAACAGATTGAGGGTCATGCCGATTTTCCTTCACGAAGGCGCTCGGGCCTTGCATCATGGCGAGGACTTGAGGGGACTGAAATGCTGACTTTCCTAATCGTTTTCGCCGTATTGGCACTGATCGTCGCGATGATGAGCATCAAGATCGTCAGCCAGGGCTACCGCTACACGATCGAGCGATTCGGTAAATTCGTCCGGGTGGCCGAGCCGGGGCTTAACCTGGTGACTCCGTTCATCTATCGAGTCGGCCGCAAGATCAACATGATGGAACAGGTGCTCGATATTCCCGGGCAGGAGATCATCACCAAGGACAATGCGATGGTCGCGGTCGACGGGGTGGTGTTCTTTCAGGTGCTCGACGCGGCCAAGGCGGCCTATGAGGTGAGTGACCTCTACCTCGCGATCATGGCGCTTTCGACCACCAACCTGCGCACCGTGATGGGATCGATGGACCTCGACGAGACATTGTCGAAGCGCGACGAAATCAATGCCCGGCTGCTGGTGGTGGTCGACCAGGCGACCGAGAGCTGGGGGGTCAAGATTACCCGCGTCGAGCTGAAGGACATTCGTCCGCCGGCCGACATCGTCAATGCGATGACCCGCCAGATGAAGGCCGAGCGCGAGAAACGCGCCTCGATCCTCGAGGCCGAGGGTAGCCGGGCGTCGGCGATCCTTCGCGCCGAGGGCGCGAAGCAGGCCGTTATCCTGTCCGCCGAAGGGATGAAGGAAGCCGCCTTCCGCGAGGCCGAAGCGCGCGAACGGTCGGCCCAGGCCGAAGCCAATGCCACCAAGTCGGTCAGCGACGCGATCGACAATGGCAGCGTCCAGGCGATCAACTATTTCATCGCCCAGAAATATGTTGAGGCGATCGGCATGTTCGCCACCTCGCCCAACGCCAAGACGATCCTGTTCCCGGTCGAGGCGACCCAGTTGATGGGAACCTTGGGAGGGATCGGTGAGCTTGCGCGCGAGGCGCTCGGCAAGAATGCCGAGGTGGTGCCGAGCGTGCCCAGAGTCGACTCAAAGAAGGGCGAATGATGGACCTCCACCCCGGCTGGATCTGGGCGATCGGCGGGCTGGTGCTGCTGATCGCCGAAATTGTCGCCCCCGGTTTCTTCCTGGTGTTCCTCGGGGTCGCGGCGATCTCCACCGGGCTGTTCACCTTGCTGTTCGACCTGAGCCTGGCGCCGCAACTGGTGCTGTTCGTGATCTACACCGCGCTGGCGTTGATGATCGGCAAGCGCTGGTATGCCGAGCCCGCCCATGCCGACCAGTCGATCAAATTGAACGACCCGAGCGAGCGGATGGTCGGCAAGTCGGTACTGGTGGTCGATCCGGTCGACGAACATGGCGGCCGGGTGCGGGTCGGCGATGGCGAATGGAGCGCGCGCGGCGGACCCGCTGCGGCAGGCGCGCGCGTGCGGGTGATCGCGGTCGACGGCAATTGCCTGCTGGTCGAGAATGTCGCGCTGCTGAGCGAGACGATAGTGAAGGAGTAAGGCGTGTACGGACCCATGTTTTCGCGGCGTGAAGCGCTGGGATCGATTGGCGCGGCGGGAGCTGCGACGTTGCTCGGCGGATGCGCGACTGCACAACTTGCTGCTGGCCGTCCAGCATCCGAAGCCGAGGCCTCCGCCCTGCTTGATTCGATCGCCGAAAACCTCCTCGCCGTGTCACCCGAGACCGCGACCTCGCTGGGCATCGACAAGGGTGCGCGGGCGGGCTTGCGGTCGCAACTGTCCGATCGATCGGCGTCAGGACAGGCGCGGATTGCCGCCAACTTGCGTGCTGATCTGGCGCGCGCCGAAGCGATTGATACCACAGCGCTGACCTTCGCCACACGGACCAGTGTCGAAGTAGTGCGATCGGCCTATCGCACCGCGATCGAGGGGTTCGCGCTGCCCTATGGCGATGTCGCGGTCGGCGGGTGGCGCAACACGCCCTATGTCGTGGTGCAGAATGTCGGTGCCTATCTCGACGTGCCGCGTTTCCTCGACAGCGATCATGTCATCGCCAACGCCGCCGATGCGGAGGCCTATCTGGCACGGCTCGACAGTTTCGCGAGGCAGGTCGATGGAGAAACCGGGCGCTTGAAATCGGCCACGGCGCGCGGCGCAATCCCGCCTGCCTTCCTGCTCGACAAAGCGATGAAGCAGATGGGCCAGGTCATCGACGGCGCGCGCAAGGGTGGCGGGCTGGTCGAATCGATCGAACGGCGGACCAAGAATATTCCGGGCGACTGGGCGAGCCGGGCGCGGGCCATTGCCGCGCAGCAGGTCGCCCCTGCCCTTACCCGCCAACTGGCAGAATTGCAGGCACAACGCGGGCAAGCGAGCATGGCCGCAGGCATTTGGGCACGGCCGATGGGCGATGAATATTATCGCTGGGCGTTGAAGACCTCGACCACCACCACGCTGTCCCCCGATGAAGTCCACCAGACGGGCCTCGCCAATCTCAAGGATCTGCACGGGCGGATGGACCCGATCCTCAAGTCGCTCGGCTATACCCAAGGCACCGTCGGGGCGCGGATGCAGGCGCTGGCCAAGGACCCGCGCTACAAGTTCGCCGAGGGCGATCCGGGCCGAGCCGAGATCATGGCGTTCATCCAGGAGCGGCTGGCGATCATCCGCAAGCAATTGCCGCGCGCGTTCCGCACCCTGGTACGCGGCAATCTGGAAGTGAAGCGGCTACCGCCCGAGGAAGAGCCTGGCGCGCCCGGAGCCTATGGCGGCGCTGGCTCGATCGATGGATCGATCCCTGGCAAATTCTGGATCAACCTCCGCACCACCGACCTGCACAGCAAGTACAGCCTGCCTGACCTTGCCGCGCATGAGGCGATCCCGGGGCATGTCTGGCAGGGCGAATATTCGAACCAATTGCCGCTGATCCGCACCATGCTGGCGTTCAATGCTTATTCCGAAGGTTGGGCGCTCTACGCCGAGCAACTGGTCGACGAGC
This sequence comes from Sphingomonas bacterium, assembly GCA_026785645.1. Lineage (GTDB taxonomy): Bacteria > Pseudomonadota > Alphaproteobacteria > Sphingomonadales > Sphingomonadaceae > Sphingomicrobium. The sequence goes on from JAJAZM010000090.1 coordinate 4,692, forward strand.
TTGGGATTTACGACGATTTCCCGGTCGGTCGGCTGGGCTATCTCCAGTCGGTCGCATTCCGCGCGTGCCGGCTGGTGGTCGACACCGGGCTTCACGCCAAACGCTGGACCCGCGAACAGGGCGTCCGGTTTTTCGTCGAGGTCAACGGCTCGAACCCCGAGGAAGTCGGAAGCGAGGTCGATCGCTATTGCAGCTGGCCGGGCCAGGCCTGCGGCTACAAGGTCGGGATGAACGAGATCAACCATCAGCGCGACCGCGCCAAGGCGTCACTTGGGCCGCGCTATGACCTGCGTGACTTCAACGACACCGTGGTCAAGGGCGGCAACGTCCCGCTCGACGTCCTTGCCAAGAACGTCGACGACTACGTCAGGACGGCAAAGGCCTAGCGGCGGGTCAGGCCGTCGAGGATCGACCTTAGCGGATTGCTTCCGGCCTTGCCCCCGGCACCGCCGCCGAGCAGCTCGCCGAGGAGATCGCCAAGCCCGCCACCGGCGCTGGGTCGTCCATCCACTTGCTCACCCGGCTGCTGGCCCGCGCCAGCGCGCTTGGCGAGATAGCCGGCGACGAGCATCGCAACGATCGGCAGCATCTTCCTGAGCAAATCGGGCGAAACCCCGCTTTGCTGAGACGCGTCGGCGGCCACCGCGCGGCTGGTGTCCTTGTTGCCGAAGATCTGGCCGAGGACATCGTTGCCCTGCGACACGTCGGTTGGCGTCTGCCCAAGCACATTGGCGAGCAGCCCGCCGCCGCCGAGACTGCCAAGGATCGCGCCGAGCCCGCCAATCCCCTGCGGGCTGGCTTGCGCCTGATTCTGCATTCCGCCGAGCACAGCCGGGAGCAAGGCAGCGAGACCGCGCTGTCCAGCCGGCGAGCCTTATGGTCGGTCATGGATCGGGCCCTCGAACAAGGCACCTGATCCAGGACCGGGCAGGCTAAGCGGCGGCAGACACTTTCGGGCCCGATTGTCGAACGCCTTCTTCGACATGATCCGCGAACTGGCCGAAATTTTCGACAAACAAGTCGACCAGCTTGGCCGCGGTGCGGTCATACTCGTCCTTGTCGGCCCAGGTGCTGCGCGGGTCGAGGATGCCCGAATCGACGCCGATCTCTGTCAATTTGGGCACCGACACCGGCACTTCGAAACCGAAGTTGGGATCGCGGCGAAATTCGGCATCGTTGAGGCTGCCGTCGAGCGCGGCGTTGAGCAAGGCCCGCGTCGCCTTGATCGGCATGCGCTTGCCAACACCGTATTTGCCCCCGGTCCAGCCGGTATTGACCAGCCAGCAATCGACCCCCGCCGCGGCGATGCGCTCCTTGAGCAGATTGCCATAGACCGACGGGTGGCGCGGCATGAACGGCGCGCCGAAGCAGGTCGAGAAGGTCGCCTCGGGCTCGGTCACGCCAATCTCGGTGCCCGCGACCTTGGCGGTGTAACCCGACAGGAAGTGGTACATCGCCTGATCGGGGGTAAGCCGCGAGATTGGCGGCAGCACGCCAAACGCATCGGCGGTCAGCATCACCACATTCTTGGGCACCGGCCCCATGTTCTTCTCGGAAGAATTGGGGATGAAGTCGATCGGATAAACCCCGCGACTATTCTCGGCGAGAGTCGCATCGTCGAGGTCGAGTTCGCGCGATTCTTCGTCCATCACGACATTCTCGAGCACCGTCCCGAAGCGCTGCGTGGTGGCGTAAATCTCGGGCTCGCTGTCGGCCGAGAGGCGGATCATCTTGGCGTAGCAACCGCCTTCGAAGTTGAACACCGCCGTGTCCGACCAGCCATGCTCGTCATCGCCGATCAAGGTTCGTGCCTTGTCGGCCGACAGCGTGGTCTTGCCGGTGCCGCTCAGCCCGAAGAAGATTGCGGTATCGCCATTGGGGCCGATATTGGCCGAGCAATGCATCGGCATGATGTGCTGCGGCGGAAGCAGGAAGTTCAACAGGCCGAACACCGACTTCTTCATCTCGCCGCCATATTCGGTGCCGCCGATGAGGATCAGCTTCTCCGTAAGGTTGACCGCGATCACGGTCTCGCTGCGGCAGCCGTGACGCTCCGGATCGGCGCGGAAGCCGGGCAAATCGATGATTGTATATTCGGGGATGAAACCAGCGAGATCGGCCACATCGGGCCGGACCAGCATCGTTCGAATGAACAAGCTGTGCCATGCATAAGCGTTGATTACACGCACCCGCACCCGATGCTCGGGCTGCGACCCGCCGTACAGATCCTGCACGAACAGCGTGTCGGCCTGACCCAGCGCAGTCATGAAATCGGCCTTCAGATTGGCGAACGCATCGGGGGTCATCGCCTTGTTCGACTTGCCCCACCACACGGTGTCCTCGGTGGTCGCATCGCGGACGGTGAACTTGTCGTTGGCGCTGCGACCGGTGTGCTTGCCGGTC
>JAJAZM010000091.1 GCA_026785645.1 Sphingomonas bacterium
CCCGATTCGGCGCTGCTGCGCGACTTGTTCACCCGCATGGGCTTTCCCGCGGTCGCCCGTCACAAGCGGAAAGACGTCACCCTCCACCGCCAAGGCGACATCAACTTCATCATCAATGCCGAGCCCGACAGCTTCGAGGCCGAATTCGCCGCCGCTCACGGGCCGTGCGCCTGCGCCATGGCGTTCCGGGTCACCGATGCCGCCGCCGCCCACCGCCGCGCGCTCGGGCTCGGCGCGACCGATGTCCAGACCGACACGACCGAGGGCGAGCTCGCCATTCCGTGCATCGAGGGGATTGGTGGATCGCGCCTTTATTTCGTCGATCAATATGGCGGCGCTTCTGGCAATGGGGGCTCGATCTACGACGCCGATTTCGATTTCGAGCCGGGCTGGCAGGACAAGATGAAGGCGTCGGATTCGCGCCTCACCTATCTCGATCACCTCACCCACAATGTGAATCGCGGCCGCATGTCGCACTGGGCCGATTTCTACGAGAATCTCTTCAACTTCCGCGAAATCCGCTACTTCGATATCGAGGGCAAGGTCACCGGTTTATTCTCCAAGGCGATGACGTCGCCGTGCGGCAAGATCCGCATTCCGCTCAATGAGAGCCAGGACGACAAGAGCCAGATCGAGGAATATCTACGCGAGTATAAGGGCGAGGGGATCCAGCATATCGCGCTCGGCAGCGACGACATTTACAAAGCCGTCGACATCCTCGTCAGCCGCGACATTCCGTTCCAGGACACGCCCGACACTTATTACGAACTGCTCGACGAACGTATCCAGGGCCATGAGGAATCAATCGAAGAGCTGGAGAAGCGCAACATCCTGATGGATGGCGCACCGACCGAGGGGCAGGGGCTGTTGCTCCAGATCTTCACCCAGAATGTGATCGGCCCGATCTTCTTCGAAATCATCCAGCGCAAGGGCAATGAAGGCTTTGGCGAAGGCAATTTCAAAGCCCTGTTCGAATCGATTGAACTCGACCAGATGCGGCGAGGAGTGATTTGATGCTTCGTCATTGCGAGGAGCGCAGCGACGAAGCCATCCAGCGCGAACAAAAGACTGGATTGCCGCGCTTCGCTCGCAATGACGGATTAGTGGGATGATCCAAGCCTATATCTGCGACGCCATCCGCACCCCGATCGGCCGCTACGGCGGATCGCTCAGCAGCGTCCGACCCGACGATCTCGCCGCAATCCCGCTCGCCGCGCTGAAAGCGCGCAATCCGGGCGTCGACTGGGCGCATCTCGACGATGTCATCCTCGGCTGCGCCAATCAGGCGGGGGAGGATAATCGCAATGTTGCGCGGATGGCGGCGCTGCTTGGCGGGCTCGGCGACAGCGCGCCCGGCACTACCATTAATCGGCTGTGCGGCTCGGGTCTCGATGCAGTCGCAATGGCGGCACGCGCTTGTCGGGCGGGGGAGGCCGAGCTGATCGTCGCCGGCGGGGTCGAAAGCATGACCCGCGCGCCGTTCGTGAGCCCCAAGGCCGAGACCGCGTTCAGCCGCTCCAGCACAATCTACGACACGACCATCGGCTGGCGCTTCGTCAACAGCAGGATGAACGCCGAGTTCGGAATCGATTCGATGCCCGAGACCGCCGAGAACGTCGCGGGCGATTATGGGGTCAGCCGCGAGGACCAGGACAAGTTCGCCCACGCCAGCCAGCTGCGCGCCGCTGCGGCGCAGGCCAGTGGCCGCCTCGCCGCCGAGATCGTCCCGGTCCCGATCCGGCAGCGCAAGGGCGACCCGATCACCGTCGACACCGACGAGCATCCGCGCCTCACCAGCCTTGAGGCGTTGGCGAAACTCAAGCCGATCGTGCGCGACGGCGGGACCATCACTGCGGGCAATGCGTCGGGGGTCAATGACGGCGCGGCGGCGCTGATCATCGCCTCCGAAGCGGCGGTAAAGCGCCACGGGCTGACCCCCCGCGCCCGCGTGCTCGGTACTGCCGTCGCCGGGGTCGCGCCGCGCATCATGGGAATCGGTCCCGCGCCGGCCTCGGCCAAATTGCTCGACCGGCTAGGGCTCCATATCGACCAGATCGACCTGGTCGAGTTGAACGAGGCCTTCGCTGCACAGGGTCTTGCGGTGATGCGCCAGCTCGGGCTCGCCGACGATGCGCCCCACGTGAATCCCAATGGCGGCGCAATCGCCTTGGGCCATCCGCTCGGCATGTCGGGCGCCCGCCTCGCTTTGACCGCGACCGAGGAGCTTCAACGCTCGGGCGGCCGCCTTGCGCTGTGCACGATGTGCATCGGCGTCGGGCAGGGCATTGCGATGATCATCGAACGGGTGTGACCCAAGCCGCTGCGATCATGGCCGTGCTCGACACGGTGATGGACCCGGAGATACCGGTCATCTCGATCACCGATCTCGGCATCGTCCGCGACGTCGATCCGCACCGCGTGCTGATCACGCCCACCTATTCGGGCTGCCCGGCAAGCCACGCGATTGAGATGCTGATCCGCAACGCGCTGGATTCAAACGGTTTTCGGAGCGTCGGGATCGAAACCACCCTGTCCCCGCCATGGACCACCGACTGGATGACCGAGTCCGGAAAGGCCGCCTTGCTCGCTTACGGCATCGCCCCGCCACATGATGCTCCCAGTGTGACCTGCCCCCAATGCGGCTCGACCGACACCGAGGAAGTCAGCCGCTTCGGCTCGACTCCCTGCAAGGCGCAATGGCGCTGCACCGCCTGCCTCGAACCCTTCGACCGCTTCAAATGCCATTAGCCCGACGCCGTTGATGGCCACTCGAAATTCGCTGCCAATTCGCGTTCGGCTCGTTACACTTCACGCATGACTGAAAAATCCACCGCATTTCTGATGTTCGGCGCGACTGGCGATCTCGCGCGACGAATGTTGCTTCCGTCGCTCTACGGACTCGACTCCGATGGGCTTCTCGCACCCGACCTCAATATCGTCGGCACTGCCCGGTCGGATCTCGACGCCGACGGTTTTCGCACGCTGGCGCGCCAAGCGCTTGAGGAATATCTCCCCGATGGCTTCTTCGAGGAGGAAGTGGCGGCGCGGTTTCTCGCTCGGCTCGACTATGTCCCGCTCAATATCAATGATGAGGGTAGCTTCGCCAAGCTCGCCAAGGCGGTCGGCGATGCCGAACCGCGGCTTGCCATCTTCCTGTCGACCGCGCCGAGCCTGTTCGAACCAGTCATCGCCGGGCTCGCCTCGGTCGGCCTGGCGTCGGACAATGTCCGGCTCGCGCTCGAAAAGCCGCTTGGCGCTGACCTTGCATCGAGCCGCGAGATCAATGACGCGGTTGCCGCGCGATTCTCCGAAGACCGGATTTTTCGCGTCGATCATTATCTCGGCAAGGAGCCGGTACAGAATTTGCTCGCGCTGCGCTTTGCGAATTTGATGTTTGAGCCGTTGTGGAACAGCGCGCATATCGACCATGTCCAGATCACCGTAAGCGAATCGGTCGGTCTCGAAGGCCGGGTCGACTATTACGAGGGCGCCGGAGCGCTCCGCGACATGGTCCAGAACCACATGCTGCAATTGCTCGCCCTGGTGGCGATGGAGCCACCGACCGACTTCGCCCCGACCGCCGTACGCGACGAGAAGGTCAAAATATTGCGCTCGTTGCACCCGATTACCGCTGCAACCGTCGCCGACGACAGCGTCATCGGCCAATATGGCGCGGGCGTGATCGATGGCGTGTCGGTGCCCGGCTATGATGGTGAGCTTGGCCGCGACAGCCGCACCGAGACATTCGTCGCTTTGCGCGCCCAAATCGACAATTGGCGCTGGAACGGCGTGCCATTCTACCTTCGTACCGGCAAGCGGCTGGCGGCGCGGCACAGCGAAATCTTCATCCAGTTCAAATGTATCCCCTTCTCGATCTTTGCGGCGGGTGGTGCGAAGACATTGCCCAACAAATTGATTATCTCGCTTCAGCCCGAGGAGACGATCGGGCTGGCGATGATGGCCAAGACCCCCGGTCTCGACCGCAAGGGCATCCGCCTGCGCGAGATCCCGCTCGACCTTGGCCGCAATGACGCCTTTGCCGATCATCGTCGCCGGATTGCCTACGAGCGACTGTTGCTCGACCTGCTCGAGGGCAATCCTACCTTGTTCGTCCGCCGCGACGAGGTCGAAGCCCAGTGGCAATGGATCGACGGCATCCGCGCCGCTTTGGCCTCGGCCGACATCAAGCCTGAGCCTTACGCCGCCGGCACCCGCGGCCCGACCGCAGCGAGCGACTTCGCCAAACGCCACGAATTTGCCTGGCACGACTGACCGGGTTGTACCGGTCGATCCACTAACCTGTTGCAAGCTGTGTGTTTCGGTGGGTGATGACCAGCAGGTCTTGACCCGTGCCCGCGCCGCTGCCAGCGGTTTGCGGACCGATCCGCCACCGCGACAGCCGGAGTGTAATGATGATCCGCGTCCACCCGCTGCGCGCCGCGCTTTCGGAAGAAATGCATCTTCGGCGGCTGCCACGATTCAACGCGCCGTACCGACTGGTGCAAATCGTCACCGTGCTTGGTGAAGGTGACGCCGCCGACGCTCGCACGCATATCGATGGCCTAGCCGCCAACGCACGCGGGATCGTTCCGGTTTCGGCGAAATATGGGGTCGTGGCGCTCGGTGACGTTACTTTGGTGTGGGAACGCCACACCGAATTCGCCACTTACACCTTGCTTCGGACCGGCGCGGCGGAGGCGTCGTTCGATCCGGCCGAGTTCGAACCGATCCTGGCCGCGGTTCAGAAAGATATGCCCGGGGAGGTCATCCGAGCAACGCAGGTCGCGCTGGTCGCCGCCGCCGAAGGGCACGACCCGACAATTGCTTCGATGGACCAATGGTTCGCGCCCGAAGCGATGATCGTGTGCGACGTGGCCGATGGCCTGGCGCGGATCGTCTCCGACTTTCGGCTCAACCGCGACGGTTATGGCCGACTGCTCGTGCTCGATCACGGGCTCGACCGAGATGAGCCCGCGCAGCTCTTGATGCGGCTGCAGGAGCTTGGCAATTATCGCAATATGGCACTGCTCGCACTACCGTTGGCACAGCAATTGACACCGACGGTCACCAAACTCGAAGCGCGCCTGGCCGAATTGACCCATGACGTATCGGAACGCACGTCGGAAGATGATCAATTACTCGATGAGCTCACCTTCCTGTCGGCCGAGTTGGCACGGCTCGCCGCCGAGACCCGCTATCGGATGAGCGCCACGCGTGCTTATGCCCAACTAAGCACCGACCGGCTGGCGAGCCTCCACATTCGCCCCGTTCGCGGCTTCCAGACGCTCGCCGATTTCACCGAACGGCGACTGATGCCGGCGGTGAGGACATGCGATTCCTTTTCGGCGCGGATCGAAGATTTGTTGCAGCGGGCGGCGTGGACCAGTGAATTGCTCCGGACCAGAATCGACATTGCACTTGCCAAGCAAAATCGTGACTTGCTGCGCTCGATGGATCGCCGGACGAAACTCCAGCTTCGCCTACAACAAACGGTCGAGGGACTGTCGATTGTTGCGATCAGCTACTATCTGGTTTCCCTGATTGCCTACGTGCTGCACGCGATCCCCGCCGTGAGGAAGGACGTCGGCGTGGCGGTCGCGGTTCCGATCGTCATCACGGTCGTCACATTGTCGGTCTGGCGGCTGCGGCGCAGCCTGGTTAGGTTGCCACCGTCGGATTAGCGCCCGGATTCTAGGCCGCGGTCGATTTGCCCGTCCCGCGATCACCGAACACCGTCACCCCGCCGATCCGCGCATCGACCGCGGCGATCAGCAGGGCGCGTTTCATCTCGCTGGATCCAGGGGTTCGCTGGTCGCGCTGGTGGTCGAACTTCGGCCGATCTCGCAATTGGCAAGCTTGCTGGTCGTGCCCTATTTGCTGTGGTTCAGCTTCGCGACGTGGCTCAACTGGACGATCGTCCGCCTCAATCGCCCGTTCGGCTCCCGGCCGCTTTCATCGCCACGAACTGGTCGATCATCACCAGCCGCTCGGCGATAACGATCCGGTAGGACGCATCACGCGGTGCTAGCGACAGCGCAAGCAGCCAGGCGCGCTTCGCTGCTGCCATGTCGCCAGCCTGGACATGCGCCATGCCGAGGAAGAATGGTGGCCCCGGTTCACTCGGCGCCAGCTGGAAAGCGCGGCGAAAGGCGAATCGCGCTGCCGGCGACAGTTGCCCGCCGTCGTGCGCAACGATCGTGCTGCCGAGACCTGTCCAAAGCGTATGATCGCCGGGGCGTCGCGCTACCGCATCGAGCATGGTCTGGACCGCGCCTTTTGTGTCGCCCTCGCGCATCCGGTCGTCCGCCGCCGCCAACAATGCCGAATCCTCGGCGGTGCCCTTCATGATCGCGCTTCGAAACGCAACCAGTCCGGGATCGACGTTGATCCGCCGTATATCCGCGCTTGCTGGACTGCCGGGCAAGCTTGCATGATTCTGCATGGCATAGCCCGCCCCACCGACCAGCAAGGCTGCACCAGCTAACGTTGCGAGCGACCGCGGCAGACCGCCGAACCATAAGATCGCAAACGCCGCGAGCCCGATTGCGAGGAGCCACACCCAACCCATCAGCGGCGCTTCCGCTTGAAGCTGCGGGTCGCAATCAAACCGCCGATTCCGAGCAGGATAAGCGGCGCCAGCCACAATGGCGCGGTGACCGAACTCAGCGGCGGGTCATAGGTGACATAGTCGCCATAGCGCTGGATCAGCCATTGCCGGACCGCGCCCGGGCTTTCGCCCGCGACAATCCGCTGGCGCACCAACGCGCGCATGTCGCCCGCCATTTCGGCATCGCTGTCAGCGATCGACTGGCCCTGGCAGACGAGACAGCGGAGCGTCTCCATCAATCGCCGTGCCTCGGCCTCTTGCGCGGGGTCGGGGAGTTGCTTGTTGGCATATTGCGCCGGCGGCAGGGTGGAATCGGCCAGCGCCGGCACCGCGAACAGCAGCAAGACCATCGCCCCGATCAAGCGGCCTTTCATTGTGCGCCTCTCACTGCGGCAAGGATCGCAGGTACATCGTCGGCTTTGATGTCGCCGATATGCTGATGCACGATCCGGCCCCGGCCATCGATTACGAAGCTTTCCGGAACCCCCGACGACCCGAGCGCAAACTGGATGCGCGATTCCTTGTCGCCGCCAATTCGTTCGAACGGATCCCCGTTGCGCGCCAGGAACGCCCGCAGCGCCGGCTCGGTATCGCGAATCGCGACCCCGTCGATCTTCACGCCCGCCGCTTTGAGCTGCATCAGGATCGGCGCCTCGGCGATGCACGGCGCGCACCAGCTGGCGAACACATTGAGCAATCGCGGCTGGCCCTTGCCGAAATCCGCGCTCGCCAGGCCGGGCTTGCCCGCGACGATCGCGTTCAGCGCAAATTGCGGCAGCGGCTGGCCGATCATCGCCGATCGCACGGCCCGGTCGGCGGGGGTGAACAGCCCGCTGGCAAGCACCGCGATCACCGCCACGAACGCCACCACCGGAACCCATAACAGCAGCCGCTTCATGCCCGAGCCTCGGTACGCGCGGCGCGAGCTTCGCGCCGGGTGCGGCCAATCAACGACAAGGCGCCGCCAATCGCGACCAGCAGGCCGCCGAGCCAGATCAAGGTAACGAACGGCTTCCACCACAATCTGAGCTGCCACCGCCCGGTCGCATCCTGCTGTCCGAGGACGGTGTAGAGCTGGCCGCCGAGCCGGGTGGCGATCGCTGATTCGCTGGTGACCATCGGCGGGTTGGTGAAAAAGCGGGACTGTGGGGCGAGGTCGAATGACGCGCCGTCACCGCGTCGTGCGGTCAGCCGCGCTTCCACCGCCGACCAATTCGTGCCGACCGCCGGGGTCACCTGTTCCAGCGTCACATTATACGGCCCGACGCGATGGGTCTCGCCGACCCGCGCCGCGACCAGGGTTTCCTTGGTGAAGGCGCTGTCCGACGCCATTCCGGCCAGGGCGACCGCGATTCCCAGATGCGCGATCACCATGCCATAGGTGAACAACGGCGTTCGGCGCAGGTCGCGGCCCCACAAGGGCGCGATACTGGCGACCGCCGCGCCTGCCGCGAACACCAGCCCGAGCAATGGCAATATGCCGATCCCCGGAGCGAAGATCAGGACGGCGACCAGCGCCGCAACCAGTACACCCGCCGGAAGTGCGACCCTCGCAAGCGCGGCGCGCATCCGGTCGCGCCGCCAGCGAAGCAACGGCCCGACCGCCATCACTGCGACCAGCGCCAATGCGATCGGCCCCGCGGTACGGTCGAAGAAGGGTGGCCCGACCGACAATTGCACGCCCCAAGCCGCCGCGACGATCGGATATAATGTCCCGATCAGCACGATCCCGAGGATGACCGTCAGCAGGAGGTTGTTGATCACCAGCGCACCTTCGCGACTGACCGGCTCGAATGTCGTGCCTTCGCGGATGGTCCCGACGCGCAACGCGAACAGCAGCAGCGCGCCGCCAATATAGAGCAGCAGCAGCACAAGAATGAAGCTGCCCCGCGTCGGGTCGATCGCAAAGGAATGGACGCTGGTAAGAATGCCCGATCGCACTAGGAAAGTGCCGATCATCGACATTGAAAACGCCACCACGGACAGCATGATGGTCCAGGCGCGCAAGCCGTCGCGGGTCGCCAGCACAGTCACCGAATGAAGCAAGGCGGTCGCCGCCAGCCAAGGCATCAGCGACGCATTTTCGACCGGGTCCCAGAACCACCAGCCGCCCCATCCAAGCTCGTAATAAGCCCAGTAACTTCCGGCGGTGATCCCCAGCGTCAGGAAAATCCATGCGCCCAAGATCCACGGCCGCATCGCCCGGGCAAAGGCCGGGCCGACGTCGCGCATCACCATCGCCCCGACCGCAAACGAGAAAGCGATCGAAATTCCGACATAGCCGAAATATAAAGTCGGAGGATGGAATGCGAGGCCCGGATCCTGAAGCAAGGGGTTGAGGCCAATGCCGTCGGCGGCGGCGGGGGTCAGCCGTGCAAACGGGTTGGAGGAGAATAACAGGAAGGTGTAAAAACCTAGCGCGATCGCCGCCTGTGCCCCGAGCGTCGCGACCAATGTCGCCTGTTTGAGGCGACGCTCGAACAACGCCACCGCCGCGCCGGCCATTCCGAGTACGGTCACCCACAGCAGCATCGAGCCTTCGTGATTGCCCCACGCGCCGGCGAATTTGTAGAGCCATGGCTTGGCCGAATGACTATTGGTCGCGACCAGCAGCACGCTCATGTCGGAGCGCATGAACAAGGCGATCAGCAGGGTCATGGAGAAAGCGGCGAGCAGTCCCTGAACAACCGCCACCGGTCGAACCGCCGCCATTAAGTCAGAACGGTCCTTGCGAATGGAAAGTGCCGCCAGCAGCAGCTGCAACGCGGCCAGCGCTGCGGCGAACCAAAGCGCAGCAAGTCCGGCCTCGGCCATCATGCGACGCGCGACCATCCGGCGCGCATCACGCCGATGGTCGTCCGAAGATTGATCGGGCTAGCGATGGCACGGAGCACGGGCACAGGCCGGCAATTAGCAGGATCGCGCTGGGAATCCATGGCCCCCAGACGACAAAATAGACGAATGGCGGAGCGGGTGGGATTCGAACCCACGATACGGTTTTGCCGTATACTCACTTTCCAGGCGAGCGCCTTCGACCACTCGGCCACCGCTCCGCACATCTTGGGATGCCTGGAATGGCTGCCGTTTAGGCGGACGCGCGCGGTCCGGCAAGCTTGCCGCCGCCGCCTTGCTCGCTCTAAGGCTTGGGTCATGACCCGGCGCTTCGACATCCCCCCTTCAGCCGACGAGATCGAGGCGATCGCACGCGCCGCGCTCGAGGCGTTGCCCGAACCGTTCGCAAGCCATCTCGGCGCGGTCGTCCTGCAGGTCGACGAGCTGGCCGAGCAGGAGTTGCTCGCCGAGCTCGGGATCGATCACCCGCTCGACCTCACCGGTGTCTATGAAGGCGTACCGATCGGCGAGAAGAGCGTCGACGCGCCGAGCCAATTGCCCGACCGGATCCGCCTGTTCCGCCGCGCGATCCTTGATGAATGGATCGAGGAAGGCGAGGATTTCGACCATCTCATCCGCCACATCTTGATCCATGAGGCAGGCCATCACTTCGGCCTCAGCGATGAGGCGATGCATGCGCTTGAGGAGCAGCCTTGAGCGTGGTGATCGAGGCGCGCGGGCTGGCGCTGGTGCGCGGCGGGCGGTTGCTGTTCGAAGGGGTCGACCTGTCGCTCGATAACGGGGACGGGCTGCACCTCACCGGCCCCAACGGCTGCGGCAAATCGAGCCTGATCCGGCTGATCGCAGGGCTGCTGAGCCCGGCGGCCGGGACCATCCAGCGAGCCGACGCGTCGCTTGCCGACGAGCATCTCGCGCTCGATCGCGAATTGCCGCTTGGGCGAGCCCTGGCCTTTTGGCGCGGCCCCAGGCTGGGCGACGCGATGGCCGCGTTCGATCTCGTGCCGATTGCCCAGGTCCCGGTGCGAATGCTGTCCACCGGGCAGGGCGGCCGCGCTCGGCTGGCGCGGGTGATGGCCAGCGGTGTTTGCCTATGGCTGCTCGACGAGCCGTTGAATGGTCTCGACGCCGCCGGGTCGGACCAATTGATCAAGGCGATCGCCGCTCACCGCGCCTCGGGCGGCGCGGTCGTCACCGCAAGCCACCTGCCGCTGGCGGGCGACTGGCAGATGCTGGAGCTTGGCGCGTGATCGGCGCGCTTATCGCCCGCGAGGTACGGCGCGGCCTCTCCGGCGCTGCATGGCTGCCGATATTATTCTTCCTGCTGGTTGCGGCGATCGTCCCGTTCGCCGTCGGGCCAGATGCGCAGCTGCTCGCGCGGATCGGCGGCGGGGCATTGTGGATTGCGGCGCTGACCGCAGCGCTGTTGCCGATTGAGCGGCTGGTCGAACCCGATCGCGCCGACGGTTTCCTCGACCAACTGTCACTGTCCGGTACAAGCGCGGAGGGTATCGCTGCCGCGAAGATCGTCGGCCACTGGCTGACGTTCGGGCCATTGCTATTGCTCGCCGCGGTGCCGGCCAGCGTGCTGGTCGGACTTGACGGGGCGGCGTTGGTCCGGGCGTTGATCGCGCTGGCGATCGGGACCCCGGCGCTGGCTGCATTGGCAGTCACGGTCGCGGCGCTGACCGCCGGCCTGCCCCGCGCAGGTTCTTTGGCCGGGATATTGCTGATGCCGCTCGCGATTCCCTTGGTGATCTTCGGTGCTGCCGCGACTGGCGCGGATCAGGGTGGTGCGCTCAAGCTCGAGGCGGCAGTTGCCGTGCTAACCCTCGTCGGCGCGCCCTTCGTGACGGCTGCTGCATTTCGTGCCGCTAGGACTTAGACCACCGCGCAAAAATCGCCGTTGGCAGCAAAAGCCCACGCGCCTCCTCGCGAACCGCCATTTCGCCGCACTCGACCGTCCCGCCGAGCTCAGCGGTCAGCTGGCGTAACAATTCGCCGATGCTCAGCGCCGACATCCGGACTGCATAGACGGTCAGCACCAGGAAACGGCTGTCACTATCGAGCAACTTTGCGCCATCGCCGAGCAAGGGCGCGAGATGCTCCTCCAGCCGCCACACTTCACCCTCGGGCCCGCGACCGAACTTGGGCGGGTCGAGCAATATCCCGTCGTAGCGCCGCCCGCGCCGGACTTCGCGCGCGGTGAATTTGGCGGCATCGTCGACGATCCAGCGGATCGGCCGGTCGGTCATCCCCGACAGCTCGGCATTGCGCCGCCCGCCCTCGACCGATTTCTTCGAGGCATCGACATGCACCAGCCGAGCGCCGGCATCGGACAAGGTCAATGTCCCGACCCCGGTATAGCCGAACAGGTTGAGCACGTCGGCGCCAGCCGCGCGCTCGGCCATATGGTCCCATTGCGGGGCCATGTCGGGAAAGAAACCGAGGTGGCGGAAGGGGGTCAGGCTGGCGTGGAAGCGGACCTTCCCGCGCGCTAGAGGCCAATCGCGCGGGACCTCGCGATGCTGCTGCCAGCGCCCGCCGCCATCTTCGTCCGATCCGGGCATGAAGGTTGCGTCGGGATCCCACGAGTCGCTGGCCGGTGCCCACATTGCCTGCGGTTCGGGGCGGACCACGCGGATCGGGCCGTAGCGCTCATATTTCCAGCCGCCGCCGCTGTCGATCAACCCCCAATCGTCCCACGGTTCGGCGACGATAGTGGTGAGATTGGCGAGCGCGATCATGCCGCCAGCGCGAGCTTGCCGCCGATCGACGCGAGGGCGATCGGGCCGCCGAGCATTTGCTGAGCCACACTGCGAGCATCATATGCCGTGACGCTGCGGATTTCGGCGAGCATTTCGTCCAAGCTCATGATTCGATTAAATATTTCGATCGATCTGGCCATTGAATCGGCGCGTCCCTGCGGGGTTTCCAGCGCCATGATCAGCCCCGCCTCGAGCTGCGCCCGGGCGCGGTCTAGCTCGGCTTCGGTGAGATCCTCGGCGGCGCGCGATACGCATGCCCGCGCCAGCGCCATCGCCTCGGCGGCGCGCGCCTTGTCGGTCGACAGATTGACCGCGAACAGCCCGGTATCGGCAAACGCCTGGGTCCACGAATAGATTGAATAGGCCAGCCCGCGCTCCTCGCGCAGCTCCTGGAACAAGCGCGACGACATCCCCCCGCCGACCGCCTGCGAGAACAGCGACAAGGCCGGCGCGGCGTCATGCGACGACGGCAGGCCGGGCAGCGCGAAGGCGAGGTGGGTCTGCTCGGCGGCCTTGCGGTCGGAGCGGATCCCGCCGAGGAATTGTGCCGGAGCGATTGCGGGCACATCGACCGGATCGAGGTCGCCGAACAAGCGCTCGGCCAGGGCCAGCACCGCCTCGGGATCGACCGCACCGGCGGCCGAAATCACCAGCCGCGACGGGCGATACTCCTGCGCCAGCCAGCCCAGGCAATCGTCGCGGGTCAGGGCGAGGATGCTCTCCTCGCGGCCAAGCACCGGGCGGGCCAGCGGCTGGGTGCCGAGCGCGGCCTCGAACAGATGGTCGTGGATCAGATCGTCGGGCGCATCGCGGCATTCGCCAAGTTCGGACAGGATGACCTGCTTCTCGCGCTCAAGCTCTTCGACGTCGAGCCGCGGCGCGCGCACCAGATCGGCGATCAATTCTAGCCCAAGCCCGACATCGTCGGGCAGGGTGCGCGCATGGAATACCGTCTGGTCGCGCGCGGTCCACGCGTTCAATGATCCCCCGACATCCTCGATCGCCTCGGCAATGGCGCGCGCATTGCGGCCGCGCGCACCCTTGAACACCATATGCTCGAGCAAATGGGCAAGCCCGCCCTTGCCCTCGGCCTCGGAGCGCGACCCGACCCCGGCATAGAGCCCGATCGCGGTCGATCGAGCGCCCGGCATCGGGTCGATCGCAAGCGTCAGGCCATTGGCGAGGCGGGTCAGCTGCGCGCTCATTTACCGCCTTCCGCCTTGAGCCGCTTGCGCAGCGCGAGGACGTAAATCACCGCAGCAGCGGCAGCAAAGAAGAACCATTGCGCGGCGTAGAACAGATGATTGTTGGGGATCGATTCGGGCGAGGGCGGCGCACTTGCCACAAGCCCGCCCAGCCCGTCGCCCGACACCAGCCGAAGCCGCGCCTTGCGATCCGGGCTGATCATCCCCGACACCGTTCCCCCGGTCCAGCTCGACTTGGCATTGGGATCCTTCGACCAGCCGGCATCGACCACCATCCCCGGCCCTTCGGCGCCGGACGCGCAACTGGCGAAATGCGAATAGCCGGGCTCTCCGCCACGATCTGCGCCGGCCAGCGCATTCCAGCTGACCACGCGGCTGCACTGCCCCGTCGCGCGACGATAGAGCGGCAGCTCGCCGGTCAGCGGGATGGTCGGGAAGGCGATTTCGGGAAGCCCCTGCGCCGCGGCATAGCGCGCCAGCATCGCCTGCTTCTCCCCCGAGCGAGCGATTTGCCAGATTCCCAGCCCGATCATCGTTGCCACCGCGGCAAGCACCAGCAGGGTCGGGATCAGCGGCAGGCGACGCAAGGTCATTTGACGATCCGCCCCTCGCCCGCCCAGTGGCGATAGGCTTGATAGAGCAACGCCGCCTTGCCGATTCGAAGGCCGCCCACGGTCAGTACGACCGCCACCGGCAGCCAGACGAGATGGACCCACCATGGCGGGCCGAAGCGCAGATCGATCACGATCGCACTGACCGCGACAATCGCGCCGACGATCAAGATCAGGAACGCGGCTGGTCCGTCGCCAACATCATAGGACAGGAACTCGAGCCCACAGTCCGGACATTTGTCGGCAAAGGACGACGGACTGCGGAACAGGGTGCGCGCACCACAGCGTGGGCAAAGCCCCTTCAGGCTCGCCCCTGCCAGGGTCGGAGCAGTCATCGGATCAGGCGAGGATTGGGGATCAGCCGTGGACCGGCGCGCCCCAGCCGCCCCACACGTAGACCGACACGAACAGGAACAGCCACACGACATCGACGAAATGCCAGTACCAGGCGGCTGCCTCAAACCCGAAATGCTGCTTCGGGGTGAAGTCGCCCTTCACCGCGCGAAGATAGCAGATGATCAGGAAAATCGTGCCGACGATGACGTGGAAGCCGTGGAAACCGGTCGCCATGTAGAAGGTCGAGCCATAAATGTTGCCGCCATTGGCCAGCTTGAAGGCGAATGGCGCAACGGCATATTCATAGGCCTGGACGCCGCTGAACACGAGGCCGAGCGCGATCGTCGCCAGCAGGCCCTTCTTGAGCCCCTCGCGATCGCCGTGGATCAGCGCATGATGCGCCCAGGTGACGGTGGTGCCCGAGCAGAGCAGGATCAGCGTGTTGAGCAAGGGAAAGCCGAACGGGTCGAGCACTTCAAGGCCCTTGGGGGGCCATTGACCGCCAACCGCGTCCATCGTCGAGGGGAATAAGGCGGCCGAGAAGAAGGCCCAGAACCACGCCACGAAGAACATCACTTCGGACGCGATAAACAGGATCATCCCGTAGCGCAGGTGGAGCGAGACCACCGGCGTATGATCGCCGGCATGGGCTTCCTTGATGGTGTTGGACCACCAGGCGAACATCGTCGAAAGCACCGCGATCAGCCCCGCGATAGTGACGAACATGCCATAGGGATTGCCATGCATCCACATCACCGCGCCGCCGAACAGGGCGAGCGACGAGAAGGCACCGATGATCGGCCAGGGATCGGGTGCCAGGATGTGATAATCGTGGTTCTTGGTGCCGGCCATCAATCGATTCCTTGTTCCTGGATCGCGCTTTAGCGGCTGAGCGCGGGACTTTCCACAGGGTAAAATGTGTAGCTCAAGGTAATTTCGTCGATGTCGCGCGTGGCAACATCGGTGCGGATCTTGGGATCGACGAAGAAGATCACCGGCATCCGCACTTTCTCGCCCGCTTTGAGCGTCTGCTCGGTGAAGCAGAAGCATTCGATCTTGCTGAAGTAGGCCCCGGCCTGGGTCGGCGAGACGTTGAACACCGCCTGGCCGGTGGTCGGCCGATCGGCGAGGTTGGTTGCTTCATAATAAATGGTGGTGCGCGCCCCGGGGTGGATCCGCACCGGGCTGGCAGGAGCGAACTTCCACGGCAATGCGCCGTTGATGTTGGCATCGAACCGAACCCCGATCTGCCCCGCCACCGCGCCCGGTGCAGCATCGGCGCGCATCGTTGCGCCACCAAAGCCGGTCACCTGGCAAAATATGCGGTACAACGGGACCGAGGCGAAGGCGAGCGCCAGCATCGCCAGCCCGAACAAGGCCGCGCGATAGCCGACACTGCGGTTCCTCGCCGCGAGGTCGGTCACGGGCACGTCTGGCACGGGCAGGTCTGGCACGGGCAGGCTGGTCACTGGTTGACCACCATCTTGACCATCGAAATGCCGAACATCAGCACCACGAACAGCCCCAGCAACAGCGCCGTGATCCGCGACCGGTTCTTCTGGCGGCGGCGAAGTTCGATTTCCTGATCGGGGGTCATGCCAGCACCAGCCGGTCGGCGACCAGCGCGCCGAACAGGATGAACAGATAGAGGATCGAGAATTTGAATAATTTCTTCTCCGGGATCATCGCCGCCGGCTCCGACGCCGTGTTCATCGACACGGCGATCGCGAACCACAGGAAGATCGCATTGAGGGCAATCGCCACGGTGCCGTAAATCCAGCCGGTCAGCGCCATCGGCCACGGCGCGATTGCGGCGACCACCATCGGCAAGGTGTAGAGCAAAATCTGGCGGCGGGTGACGGCATTGCCCGCCACCACCGGCAACATCGGCACTCCGGCCTTGGCATAATCGGTCCGCACGAACAGCGACAGCGCCCAAAAATGCGGCGGGGTCCAGAGGAAGATGATGGCGAACATCAGGGCCGGGAAAATGGTCACGTCGCCGGTCGCGGCGGCCCAGCCGATCAATGGCGGAAAGGCGCCCGCTGCGCCGCCGATGACGATATTCTGCGCCGTCCGCCGCTTGAGCCAGATGGTATAGACGAACACATAGAACAGGATCGAAATTGCCAGCCAGAAGGCCGCGACCGTATTGGTCGCGAGCTGCATCAGCACGACCGAAAAGACCGACAGGCCAACCCCGAAATGAAGCGCGGTCTGGCGGCTCATCCGACCGGCCGGAAGCGGGCGATTGGCGGTACGCTTCATCAGCGCGTCGATATCGGCCTCATACCATTGGTTGAGCGCGCCGGCCGCGCCCGCAGCAAGCGCGATGCACAGCACCGCGGTAAAGCCCAGCACAGGATGGATCGACACTGGCGCGGCGATCAGCCCGCACAGGCCGGTGAACACCACCAGGCTCATCACGCGCGGCTTGGTCAGCGCGAAAAGGTCGCGCGACGAGGCGGGAAGCGGCTGCGGTACCGCCTCGACTTGGGTCAACGGAATCACGGTCATGGACGGGGCCTATAAAAGCTTGCGGCCGCAAGGGGAAGGCTGTGAATCGGCGGTTCAGCTTTGCTTTGCTAGGACTGGCCCCATGACCAACCGAATCATCCTCGCCGCGCTCGCCGCTGCATTCGCCGCCCCGGGCCTCGCCCAGTCCCCCACCCAGTCCCCCGCCCAGTCCCCCGCCCAGTCCCCCGCTACGCCGACCGAGCAAGCCGCCAAGGCCGACCTGGTGCGGGTCGCGATCGATACCGACAAGGGGCGGATCGTGGTCGCGCTAGACCAAGGCCGCGCCCCGCTGACCACCGCCAACTTCCTTGCCTATGTCGACAGGAAATGGCTCGACGGCCAGCCTTTCTACCGCGCCATGCCGTTCGCCACCGGCGGGCTGATCCAGGGTGGGGTGCGCGATGGGGCCAGGCAATTGCCGCCGATCGCGATCGAGACCACCGCCACCAGCGGACTCAAGAATGTCGCGGGGGCGATCGTCATGGCCAATGCCGGGGCCAAGACCACCCGCAGCGACTTCTTCATCCTGACC
>JAJAZM010000092.1 GCA_026785645.1 Sphingomonas bacterium
AATTGTGACGTCTTGATGGGCCAAAATTTCGCCCGCTTCAACATCAACAATGTTCACGTTCTTGATGATGAAATTTCCCGCAACGCTATCGTCAGGGGCTTCCGGTAGCGGAATTACTAGCATCAGCGTAATCGCGAGTAACAGCGCAGCGAAAATCAAAGCCGAAATCTTTAGCTTAATTCTTGTCATTTATGAATATCCATAGGTATGACTAAATTCGGCAGCCTTGAGCCATTGCTGATCTTCCGAATTGTTCGTATATTATTTGGTCACTTTCGCCGTCTTGACCTTTCCTATCCACTCGGTCACCGCTGCGCCACCAAAACCACCCGTACGACAGCCGGATAAAAGGGGTTCGATCCGGCGCATCTGCGCCCCAGACAACCAAATCAGATCACGCATGGCAGCGTCTCCTCGCGCAACCATTGAATCGAACGATCACCACGTAAGCCAAGCAATTTAACGGGGGGTGTGGTTAGTCAAATCAATCCTTTGGCCGGGTGATCGACGTGGCCGCCGGGCGGCCGCAATTGTCACTTGATTGCAACAGTCGGACCGTCTCGAATCGAAACGCATGAAACTAACCGCTGGTTTGTCGGTTCTATTGGCTCGAGAGGAACGATCATGTCGACCATACCTAGCTTGAGCGACCTGCGGATGCGCCATGACCCAGCGGGTCGCGGCTATCATGCAGTGTACCGCGAACAGCAAGTCAATCATTGCCCGGGATGCGGACGGACGCACTGGATCATCGGACGCATGTCGGCCGAGTGCGCCTTCTGCTCGACCGCGCTTCCGTTGGCCGAGGCGAGCATGCGTTCGCACAGCGCCCCGGCGATCATCAAGCACCGCAATCGCAACAACGAAAGCCCGGCCTGGGCTGCGTAAAGATTATTTCGCTGGCCGTACCGGTACCAGCGCATTGCACAGATCTACCCCCCCGGCGGGACGAATGTAAAATTCGTCCTGCCGGTTTTTTTTGACCCGCAGCCAGCGCGCGAACGAGGCGCTCTTGTCCTTGAGATATTCGAAGCGCGGCCGCTCCGCCTCGGGCAGCATCGACGCCAGCCGGACGTTGGCGATCGGCACGTCGGATGTGCGCTCCTTGTAGAAGCCCAGTGCTTCGGTACCACGCGGCAGGCTCGCCATATGCTCGATCCCGCTCACCACCCGGCCGACGACCGCGATTACGCGGTCGAGCGAGCGCGGGCCATGCCCGATCGCGGCATAGAGTTCGCCGCCCATCCCGGTATCGGGAGACAAGTCGCGCCCGACCCCGACGCTGGCGTAGCAATGCGGCAGATTGGCGGTGCCGGCCTTGGCATCGTAAGCGACCGGCCAGCCGGCGGTGTAGCCAACCGCCGGGGCATAGGAATCGGACGATCCGAGCGGGGTGATCCGAAGCCCGCGAAGCGCGCGATGATATTCCGCCGGCGGCTTCTTAACCACGCTCGCCGGAAGCGGCTTGTCGCTGTCATTATTGCCCCACTGCGCGACATAATTATCCTGCACGCGATAGATTGCGGCGCCCTGCCAATAGCCCGATCTGGCCAGCGCGCGGATGTTGGCGACATGGACCGGCGCAAACAATGGCGCGAGCTGGACCACGATCCTTTGGCCATTCTTCAGGTCGATCAGCATCAGATCGTCGGCCGGAATCGCCTGCCATTCACCGGGGCGCGATTCGGCAATCACGCTTGGCGGCGTGGCATATTTAACTGGCGGCGGGGCGGCCGCGACCAGGGCCGTGGCGGCGGCAACGAGCAACAAGTGACGCATCGACATCTCCTTTGACGCGAGTGTAAGCGGAGATCGATGTATCTCGCTACCCTCATGCTGCTCGGCTCGGGCGAACTCGGCCGCGAATTCGCCATCTCCGCCAAGCGCCTCGGCTGCCGGGTGATCGCCTGCGACCGCTATGACGATGCGCCCGCGATGCAGGTCGCCGACGCGCGCGAAGTGTTTTCGATGCTCGACGGCACGGCCTTGCGCGCGGCGGTCGAGAAGCACCGTCCCGATTATGTGGTGCCCGAGATCGAGGCGATCGACACCGCGATGTTGGCCACGCTCGAGGGCGAGGGGTGGCGCATCGTCCCCTCGGCCAAGGCGGTCCAGCTGACCATGAACCGCGACGGGATCCGCGATTTTGCCGCGGGTGAGCTTGGCCTGACCACCTCGCGCTATATCTTCGCCGAAACCCGTAAGGAGGCGATGGCCGCCGGGGTTGGCCTGCCCGCGGTGGTCAAGCCGGTGATGTCGTCGAGCGGCAAGGGGCAGAGCGTCGCCCGGACCGAGGCCGAGCTCGGCACCGCCTTCGACCATGCCATCGCCAACATGCGCGGCGACCGGCCCCGGGTAATCGTCGAGCAGTTTATCGACTTCGATTATGAGATCACCTTGCTGACGGTCGCGACGAAGGACGGCGTGCTGTTCTGCCCGCCGATCGGTCATCGCCAGGAAGGCGGCGACTATCGCGAAAGCTGGCAGCCCGCGCCGATGGACGCCGCCGTGCTCGCCTCGGCGCAGGAGCAAGCCACAAGGGTGGTAACCGCGCTCGGCGGGTTCGGCCTGTTCGGGGTCGAATTCTTCGTCGCCGGAAACCAGGCGATCTTCTCCGAACTGTCGCCCCGCCCGCACGACACCGGCATGGTCACCTTGATCGGCCAGTCCCCCAACGAGTTCGAGCTTCACCTCCGCGCCATCCTCGGCTTGCCGATCCCCGCCATCACGCTCCCCGGCCCCGCCGCCTCGGCAGTGATTCTCGCCACCAGCGAAAGCAGCGACTTTGGGTATTCCGGCGTCGATGATGCACTCGCGCTTGGCGGCGATGTGCGCCTGTTTGCCAAGCCCACGACCCTCAAGAACCGTCGCATGGGCGTTGCCTTGGCGCGCGGGGAGACGGTCGATGAAGCGATCACACTCGCCAAGGCCACGGCCGGTTGCATAAATATACACTAAACTGCATATAGACTGCATGATTCGTGTCGCCATCCTCGGCGCCTCCGGCTATGTCGGCGGCGAACTGCTCCGCCTCCTCGCCGCGCATCCCGGCATGGAGGTCGCGGCCGCCTTCGGCTCCTCGACCGCAGGAAAGCGCGCCGCCGACGTCCATCCCCACCTCGCCCTAGCCTATCCCGATCTATTGCTCGCCGCCTGGGAGCCTGCCCTGCTCGCGGGGACCGATCTGATCCTCGCCGCTCTGCCTCACGGCGAAACCCAGCGCCTCGTCGACGACCTCCTCGCGCCCAATATCCCGATCGTCGATCTCGGCGCCGACTTCCGCTTGAGCAGCGCAGCGGATTTCGAAAGCTGGTACGGCGAACCCCACCAGCGCCCCGACCTGCTCGGGCAGTTCACCTACGGCCTCCCCGAATTCTTCCGCGAGAAGATCGCCACGTCGAAGCGCGTCGCTGCGCCCGGTTGCTACCCGACCGCCACCAATCTGGCGATCAAGCCGCTGATTGACGCCGGGGCGATCGAGGCGACGGGTATCATCGTCGACGCCGCTTCGGGGGTCAGCGGGGCGGGCCGTTCCGCCAATGCGGGAACGCACTTTTGCAGCGTCGATGGAAGCTTTCGCGCCTACGGCCTGACCGCTCACCGCCACACCGCCGAGATGGAGATGGTGTCAGGCGCCAGCGTCCTGTTCACTCCGCACCTCATGGCCACCAGTCGCGGCATCCTCGCCACCTGCTACGCCAAGGCGACCGGCACCGCCGACCCGCTGGCGATCCTGCGCGAAGCCTACGCCGGCGAGCCGTTCGTCCATGTCGGCGAGGCCTTGCCCGAGACCAAATGGGCGACCGGCTCAAATGCCGCTTTCCTTTCGGCACGTTTCGACCAGCGCACCGGGACGATCGTCGCGCTCGCCGCAATCGACAATCTCGGCAAGGGCGCGGCGGGGCAGATGATCCAGTGCGCCAATCTCATGCTCGGACAGGATGAAACCGCCGGGCTAAGCAATAGCGGAGTATATCCATGAGCGTCACAACCCCGGAAGGCTTCGTCGCCGCCGGGATCCACGCCGGGATCAAGACCAGCCGCCGCGACATGGCGCTGCTCGCGACCGACGACGGCCTTCCGGTGCCGACGGCGGCGGTGTTCACCACCAACAAGTTCCGCGCCCCACCAGTCGATGCCTGCATCGCCCGGCTCGCCGCGACGGGCGGGATGGCGGCGGGGGTGGTGGTCAATTCGGGCAATGCCAATGCCGGCACCGGCGATCCGGGGCGCGCCGATGCGGAGGCGATGTGCGCTGCGGCGGCAGCAGCGGTTGGCTGCGACAGCCAAGCGATGCTGGTGTGCTCGACCGGGTTGATCGGGATCGCGCTGCCGATGGACAAGATCCTGCCCGGTATCCCGATGCTCGGTGCGGCGCTGGCGAGCGACGGCGGGGGCGATGCCGCCAAGGGAATTCTCACCACCGATACGCGGCCTAAGGAATCGCTCATCAAGGGCGATGGCTACAGCATCGGCGGCATGGCCAAGGGGTGCGGGATGTTGGCACCGAACATGGCCACGATGCTGGCATTCCTGACCACCGACGCCGCGCTGACCATTGATGAGCTTCAGCCGATCCTGGCGCGGGCGAGCGATGCGACGTTCAACTGCCTGATCACCGACGGCGCGACCTCGACCAATGATAGTGTGATGCTGTTCGCCAGCGGTCGCAAGTCGCGGCCTGACCTCGCCAGGTTCGAGGATGATGTGCGGCAGGTGTGCGAGGCTCTGATGCTCGCAATGGCGCGCGATGCGGAGGGGATGACCAAGCTGGTGGTGATCCGCGTGGTCGGTGCCGCGAGCGATGCCGAAGCGCGGCTGGTGGCGCGCTCGATCGGCAATAACCAATTGATCAAATGCAGCTGGTATGGCGCCGATGCTTATTGGGGGAGGCTGCTGGCGGAGGCGGGATCTTGCGGGGCGGCGTTTACAAGTCACACTGCGAGCATCACCTACGGCGGGGTATGCGTCGCCCGGGGCGGGGTAGAAATACCCCATGATAACAACGCAGTAGCCCAACATATGCGCGGCGACGAAATTGCCATCATGGTCGACCTCGGGCTCGGCACGGGCTCCGGCCGCGCGGTGTCGGTCGACCTCGGCCCCGGCTACATCAAGGAAAATGCGGCTACCTCATGACCATCACCCCCAACGATACCGCGCGGCTGCTGATCGAGGCATTGCCCTATATCCGCCGCTTCACCGGCAAGACGATCGTGGTCAAGGTCGGCGGCCTGCCGATGACCGACCCGGCGCGCGCACACAGCCTGGCGAAGGACATCTTGCTGCTCCACTCGGTCGGAATACGCCCGGTGCTGGTCCACGGCGGCGGCCCGCAGATCGACGAGCAAATGGCGCGGCAGGGGAAGATTGTCGAGCGGATCGACGGCCTGCGCGTGACCGACCGCGAGACATTGGACATCGTCCGCATGGTGCTGGTCGGCAAGATCAACCGCGAACTGGTCGCGGCCCTGAACGTGCTCGAGCCGGTCGCGGTGGGGGTGGCCGGCGAGGACGGGCGATTGCTCGAGGCAACCCAGATCGATCCGAAGCTGGGCTTCGTCGGCAAGGTCGGCAAGGTCCGCGCGGGACTGCTCCATGCCTTGCTCGACGACGGTCTGGTACCGATCGTCTCGACCGTCGGCGCGGATGACCAGGGCCAGCCGTATAACGTCAACGCCGACGACGCCGCGCGGGCGATTGCGGTGGCGATGGAGGCGGAGAAGATCATCTACCTGACCAGCGCGCCCGGGCTGCTCGACGACCCCGCCGACCCGGCCAGCCTGGTCGCTCGACTGACCACCGCCGAGGCCCGCGGGCGGATCGACAATGCCGGGGTGACGGGCGGGATGATCCCCAAATTGCTGGCCTGTGCCGAGGCAGTCGAGGGCGGGGTGGCAAGCGCGCACATGATCGACGGCCGCGCGGAACATGCCATCCTGATCGAATTGTTTACCGACCAGGGCATCGGCACGATGGTGTGCGGCGAGGAGGCGTGACGCGATGAGCGGCAAGACCCAGCGCCAGCGGATGATCGGCGACTGGCTGCGTGCGCACAAGGTCGCAAGCCAGGAGGAAATCGTCGCCCGGCTTGGGCTCGCCGGGATCGCCGCGACCCAGGCCACGGTGAGCCGCGACCTCGACGAACTTGGTGCGGTCAAATCCCGCCGCGACGGGGCGACCCGCTACGTCCTTGCCGACCAAACCGGTTTTGGCGAAACCGGGCTCGCCCAGTCGGCGGCGATGCTCGATCGGCTGCTGGCCGAATGGGTGATCGACATCGTCGACGCCAATGGGCTGGTGGTGGTCCGCACCCCGCCCGGATCGGCCAATCTGGTGGCCAATGCGATTGACGTGGCGGGGCTCGACGGGGTGGCAGGAACGATTGCCGGTGACGACACGATCTTCATCGCGTTAAGCCAAGGTGCGTCGGCGGGGATTCTAGCGGGCAAGCTTCGCAGTCGGCGCGCTCGCGGGTAAGAAGCTTTTGCCGAGACTGAGCGTTGGTTCGGTAGAGGAGTATGAAGATGCGCCGATCGATGATGTTGCTGATGCTGTTGCCGCTGGCCGCGTGCGACCAGCGCCCGAGCGCACCGCCGCCCAAGCAGGAGATTAGCGTCCGCTCCGCCGGGCAGGACAAGCTTCACCAGCTCAATGAACTCAACCGCGCGATCACGCTCAAGCGCGCCCTCTATGCCAGCGGTGCGGAATGCCGGCTGGTGACTAAGTCGGGCTATGTCGGCGAATATGAAAATACATCCTACTGGACCGCGACCTGCCAGGACAAGTTCAAGCGGACCCGCGACTGGGCTTTGTTCATTGGCCCCGACGAGAGCGTCCAGGTGCGGCTATGCGAGGATGTGGTGAAAGCGGGGCTGCCGGCCTGCGTCATCAAGGATGAAGCAAAGCCGGCGCCGAAACCCGCCTAATCAATTAGGGCTAGCTGCACTTCTCGGTGGTCTTGACCGCGCCGTCGGGGCGGGTTTCCTTGACCTTGACGCACTTGCCGCTCTTATATTCCTCGCGAACGGTGCCGTCGGCGG
>JAJAZM010000093.1 GCA_026785645.1 Sphingomonas bacterium
CTGTTGCTCCATGCCTGGCGGATCGGCCTGCCGCGCGAGCCCAAGGAGCCGATCGACGTCACCGCGCCGGTGCCCGAGCGGTTCGGCCGCTGGCTGGACCTGCTGCCGTGAAACCCGAGGAAGTGTTCCTGCCCGAGGATGCGCTCTCAGAGAAATTCCTCGCCGCGACGGGGCCCGGCGGGCAGAATGTCAACAAGGTCGCGACCGCCTGCCAGCTGCGCGTCGACGTCTACCGCCTCGGCCTCGAGCCGCATGTCTTCCAGCGGCTGAAAGTGATCGCAGGCAGCAAGATGACCATCGGCGGCGAACTGGTGATCACCGCCCGCCGCTTCCGTTCGCAGGAGTCGAACCGCGAGGATGCGCGGGCCCGAATGGCGCAAATGATCGCCGATGCCCATATCGTCCAGGCCCGCCGCCGCCCGACCAAGCCGAGCCGCGCCGCCAAGGCAAAGCGGGTCGACACCAAGAAGGGCCGCGCAGTGGTCAAGGCGGGACGCGGGAAAGTGAGCTGGGACTGATGTACGACCACAAGATCGATGCCGCCGACAAGGCCGTGATGTACCGCGATCTCGCCTCGGCGCTGCGCGGGCTGGTCGAGGGCGAGCCCGACCCGATCGCCAACATGGCCAATGCCGCGGCGCTGATCTGGGAGACGCTGCCCGGGCTCAACTGGGCGGGTTTCTATCGCAACCTCGGCGGCGAACTGGTGCTCGGGCCGTTCCAGGGTCGCCCCGCCTGCATCCGCATCAAGTTCGGCGACGGTGTGTGCGGTACGGCGGCGGCGACGCTTGAGGTTCAACGCGTCGACGATGTTCACGCCTTCCCCGGCCACATCGCCTGCGACAGCGCATCGAACAGCGAATTGGTGGTGCCGATCGTCGGATCTGACGGCGTGCTCATCGCGGTGCTCGACCTCGACAGTCCCGACCAGGCGCGGTTCGATGCGGAAGATGAAGCAGGTTGCGTGGCGCTTGGCGAAATCCTCGCTCGGGTGCTTTAGCTGAGCCGCTCGAGCTGCTCGTCGCTAAGCCCGCCGGGGATGATCATCACCGGGCACGGCAATTTGCCCGCGTCATTGCCGGTGAAATTGGCGACCAGCACGCCGGGGTTGCCCGACGGTGCGGCGCCGAGCACCAAAGCGGCGATGTCGCTGCGGGTGCCGATCAGCCCGCGTACCGCCGCCACCGGGTCGCCCGGGCTGACGATGATGGTGGGCTGGATTCCCGCCGCATCGACGATCTCGCCGACCGAGGCGGCGACGCTGGCCTCGATCCGCAGGCGCTGTTCTTCCTCGATCGCCGCCTGAACCCCGCCCCACTGGACGAAATCCTGCGGCTCGACCACCGCCAGCACCTCGACCGCGCCATTGGTCTTGGCGGCACGGCGCGCGGCGAAGTGCAACGCGGTGCGCGCTTCGGGGCTGTCGTCGATCACCACCAGGTAGGTGCGCTTGTCGTCAGGAGCCCCGTTCATGGCCGATGTGCTGCGCGAATCCCCTGGCAATGGCAAGCGGGCCTTGACCCATGGGGTCGCTTTGGCGTTTGTGCCCACGACTCATTGCCAGCCGGGAAGCCCCATGCCGATCGAACTCAGAATGCCCGCTTTATCACCGACGATGGAGGAGGGGACGCTTGCCAAATGGCTGGTCAAGGAAGGCGATAGCGTCAAATCGGGCGATTTGCTGGCCGAGATCGAGACCGACAAGGCGACGATGGAATTCGAAGCCGTCGATGAAGGGGTGATTTCGAAAATACTGGTCGCCGAGGGTAGCGACGGAGTGAAAGTCGGAACTCCGATCGCGCTGATGACGGGCGAGGGCGAAACTGCTGCTGCGCCCGAAGCACCGGCGGCCAAGGCAGCTGAGGCCCCCAACAAGGAAGAGTCGAAGTCCGAACCCGCGCCGTCTGCCAAGCCTGTCCCGAGCAAGGTCGAGGGGGGCGGTGGTGAAACACCGCCTGCCGCGGCCGAAGCCCAGCCCGTTCTAAAGGCCGATAGCGGCGATCGGATCAAGGCGAGCCCGCTCGCTCGCCGGCTCGCCGAAGCGCAGGGCATTGACCTTTCATCGCTCACCGGCAGTGGCCCTGGCGGTCGCATCGTCCGCGCCGATTTGGGCGAGCGCGCTGGCGGCGCGAAGTCCGCGCCGGTCCAAGCCGCCGCAACCCCTGCGGCGACGCCCGCCCCGGTCGAAGCCGGCGATATCCCGCACGAAATCGTCAAGCTCAGCAACATGCGCAAGACCATCGCGCGCCGCCTGACCGAGTCGAAGCAGCAGGTCCCGCACATCTACCTCACGGTCGATATCCAGCTCGACAGGCTGCTCAAGCTTCGCTCCGAAATCAACGCCGGGCTCGCCAGCCGCGGGATCAAGCTCAGCGTCAACGACATGCTGATCAAGGCGCTTGCCGTGGCGCTGATCGAAGTCCCCGAATGCAACGTCAGCTTCGCCGGCGACACGCTGATCAAGTACAGCCGCGCCGACATTTCGGTGGCGGTCAGCATCCCCGGCGGGCTGATCACCCCGATCGTCATCGGTGCCGACGAAAAGTCGCTGTCGAAAATCTCGACCGCGATGCACGATCTTGCGAGCCGCGCCAAGGAAGGCAAATTGCAGCCCGCCGAATATCAGGGCGGCACCGCCTCCTTGAGCAACATGGGGATGTACGGGATCAAGCAGTTCGACGCGGTGATCAACCCGCCGCAAGGAATGATCATGGCCATCGGTGCTGGCGAGAAGCGCCCTTATGTGATCGACGACGCCTTGCAGATCGCGACCATCATGTCCGCCACCGGCAGCTTCGATCACCGCGCGATCGACGGTTCCGATGGTGCGCGGCTGATGAAGGCGTTCAAGGCTCTGGTCGAAAATCCTCTGGCGATGGTGGCTTGATATGAAATGGATAACCGCCCTGATCATCGGCGCGATCCTGGCGTTCACCCTGCCCATGGGATTGGGCGGCTCAGGTGGTGTGTGGATGAATGGCTGGACGAGCTGGGGAACCTATCGACCGATCCCCGGATCGCCCGGTTTCCTGTTTTCGGTCCCCGTCTTCCTCGGCGCGGCGCTGGCGTTTCGGCTGTTCTTCAACTGGCATAGCGACTGATCGCTCGCCTTGACTGATCGCATCCCCCTCATCCGGGTCACCGCGATGCCGACCGACACCAATCCCTATGGCGGGGTGTTCGGCGGCTGGCTGATGAGCCAGATGGCGCTAGCCGCGGGAAGCCTCGCGTCGCGCCACGCGCATGGCAAGTGCGTCGTGGTCGCGGCGGACGCGCTCCGATTTACCGGTGCGCCAACGGTGGGCGACGAAATTTCGGTATTCGCCGGTCTGATGCGGCAGGGGCGAAGCTCGATGACCATCGCGGTCGACGTCGAGGCGCGCGACCGCGACGGCGAACGGATGTTCGCCGTGGCGAGCGGGGAATTCACCTTCGTCGCACTCGATGAAAACGACAGGCCGCGTCCGATCGAAGAGCAGGAACAGAACAATGGCTGACCAATATGACCTCATCGTGCTCGGTTCGGGGCCAGGCGGTTATGTCGCGGCGATCCGCGCATCGCAGCTTGGGCTGAAGGTCGCCATCGTCGAGCGCGAGTTGCTCGGCGGGATCTGCCTCAATTGGGGGTGCATCCCGACCAAGGCACTGCTCCGCTCGGCCGAAATCTATCATTATATGAAGCATGCCGATTCCTATGGGTTGTCCGCCGAGAAGCCGTCGTTCGATCTGGCCAAGGTCGTCGGCCGCAGCCGCGCAGTGGCCAAACAGCTCAATCAGGGCGTCACGCATCTGATGAAGAAGAACAAGATTGCGGTCCACATGGGCGACGGTGCGCTGACCGGCGTCGGCAAGCTGACTGTGACCAAGGACGGCAACACCACCGAGCTCACCGCCGAGCACATCATCGTCGCGACCGGCGCCCGCGCCCGCGACCTGCCGTTCGCCAAGGCCGATGGCAAGCGCATCTGGACGTACCGCACCGCAATGACCCCGCCCGACATGCCGAGCGAGCTTCTGGTCATCGGTTCGGGCGCCATCGGGATCGAGTTTGCGTCTTTCTACAACGACATGGGCGCCAAGGTGACGGTGGTCGAAATGCTCGACCGGATCGTCCCGGTCGAGGACGCCGATATCTCCGAAGCGCTCCACAAATCGCTCACCAAGCAGGGCATGACGATCCTCACCGGGGCTGGGGTCGAGAGTCTCAAGGCCGATGCCAAGGGCGTTGCGGCGACGATCAAGACCGCCGACGGCAAGTCCGCTGAGCAGCGGTTCAGCCATTGCATCGTCGCGGTCGGAATCCTCCCCAACACCGAGAATATCGGATTGGAAGCGCTCAAGGTCGAGACCGACCGCGGCTTCCTCAAGACCGACCCGATGTGCCGCACCAACGTCCCCGGCATCTGGGCGATCGGTGACATTACCGCGCCGCCGTGGCTGGCGCACAAGGCGAGCCACGAAGGCGTGATCGCCGCCGAGGCGATCGCACAGGCGCTCGGCAACAAGGACGCGCATCCGCATGCGATGGACGCCAGTAATATTCCGGGCTGCACTTACTGCCACCCGCAGGTGGCATCGGTCGGCCTGACCGAAGCCAAGGCGAAGGAAGCAGGCCACGAAGTCCGTGTCGGCAAGTTCCCCGCGATCGGCAATGGCAAGGCCATCGCGCTGGGCGAGACCGAGGGCTTCATCAAGACCGTGTTCGATGCCAACACCGGTGAATTGCTCGGCGCGCACATGATCGGCGCCGAAGTCACCGAATTGATACAAGGCTACACCATCGGCAAGACCGCCGAGCTGGTCGAAGCAGATTTCATGCAAACCGTCTTCCCGCACCCGACGTTGAGCGAAATGATGCACGAAAGCGTCCTCGCCGCTTATGGCAAGGTGATCCACATTTGAGGGGCACGACATGCGTATCTTAATCGGACTGGTCGCGGC
>JAJAZM010000094.1 GCA_026785645.1 Sphingomonas bacterium
CCGGCCGAGGCATAGGTCGGGAGCAGGCCGATGGCGAAGGTCGCGCCGCCCATAAGGCTGACGGTGGCGAGGAAGGTCGCCTTGCGCCCCACGCGGGCGCCCATCGCGCCGAAGATGATTGCGCCCAATGGCCGGAAGGCGAAGCCGACTGCGAACAGCGCGAGCGCGGCAATCAGCGCCGAGGTCGGGTCGAGCCCGGCGAGGAACACCTTGGCAATGACCGGGGTGAGCGAGCCGAAGATGAAGAAGTCATACCATTCGAACGCGGTCCCCGCCGACGATGCGGTGACGACCCGGGCCATCGACCAGGGCTTGGCCTGCTCCGACATTAATTTTCTCCCCGAACTTTTGCGCGAAGCCTAGCGGCGGCGGCGCGGGGCGCAAGGCGGCCAAGTGCGAAAAAGCCTCAACGTTTCTCGATTCGCTCGTGCAGGCTGGCGACGCGCATTCCCCATTTGGTCACCGTCAGGCGATTGTCGAGTTTTCGCCCGCCGGGCAGCGCGACCAGCCATTGCTCGACCATCAGCCCGCCCTTCATCGGGTAGCGGATGCGGATCGCGCGACCGATCGCGACCGTTTCGACCGAGCCGGTGGCATCGGTCAGGTTGCCGGCGTAGCGGCCCGGCGCGACTTGCTTGAGCTTCCACACGCGGGTGCGCGGTGGATCTCCCTGCATCGCAATCCGCTGGGTCAGCGTCAGCGCACCATTGGCTTCGAGCTCGCCGACACTGTCGACGGTGACCGTGCGCACGCCTTTCATGATCTGGTCGAGCTTGCCGTCGCCGCGGGTCGCGCCGGTGAAGAACGCCACCGGATCGAACGCCGGGCCGGGCTGCTCCGCCTCGGGCGGCGCGGCGGCGGTGCAGGCGGTCAGCGCTAGGAGCGCCACCAGGACGCTCCCGCGATTCACAGGCCGCGCGCCATGTCGATCACGAAGCGGTAGCGGACGTCGTTCTTCAACAGGCGTTCGTAGGCGGTGTTGACCTCGGGCATCGAGATCATCTCGCATTCGGGGTAAATGTCATGTGTAGCGCAGAATTCGAGCATTTCCTGGGTCTCGGGCATCCCGCCGATCGCCGATCCGCCGACCGCGCGGTTCCAGAAGATCAGGTTCATGCCGACGAACCCCGGCATCGGGGTCAGCGCGCCGACGATCACCATCCGCCCTGATCGGCCGAGCAATTGCAGATACTGGTCGATCTCGTGGCTGACCGGGATGGTGTTGAGGATAAAGTCGAAGCGGGTCGACGCGGCCCCCATCGCCTCCTTGTCAGTCGAGACGATGACATCGTGCGCGCCCAATTTGCGCGCATCTTCGCCTTTCTCG
Organism: Sphingomonas bacterium; assembly: GCA_026785645.1. Lineage (GTDB taxonomy): Bacteria > Pseudomonadota > Alphaproteobacteria > Sphingomonadales > Sphingomonadaceae > Sphingomicrobium. Next base: position 1,328 of record JAJAZM010000094.1, read on the forward strand.
GGAGTAGTCGTAATCATGGTAACATGTGCGCCCATCGCCGCTGCAAGCTTGACCCCAATATGGCCGAGCCCGCCAAGCCCGATCACCGCGACCTTGGTGCCTTCCCCGACATTATACTGACGAAGCGGCGAATAAGTGGTGATCCCGGCGCATAGTAAGGGCGCGACGCGGGCGACATCCATGCCCGCAGGCACCTTGCACACGAAATGGTCGCGAACCACGATATGGTCGGTGTAGCCGCCCTTGCTGACCGTCTTGTCGTGGCGATCGGGGCTGTTGTAGGTCTGGACACAGCCTTCGCGGCAGAAGATTTCCCAGCCTTCGAGGCACTGGTCGCACTTCATGCAGCTGTCGACCATGCAGCCGACCGCAACGCTATCGCCGACCTTGTGCGCGGTGACGTCGGCGCCGACTTCGGTGACCGTGCCGACGATTTCGTGGCCCGGGATCACCGGGTAGCGGGTGCCACCCCAATCGTTACGGCAGGTGTGAAGATCGCTGTGGCAAATGCCGGCGTGGCTGATCTTGATCGCGACGTCATCGGCGCGCAGGTCGCGGCGCTCGAATTCCATCATTTTCAATGGCAGGTCGGCGGCGTCGGTGCCCCATCCCTTGGCGGCGGTCGGCATGATGTCTCTCCTTAGGTTAGCGGGCGCGGGCGAGCAGGGCCTGGGCTTGGATCAGATGGGGGCGGTCGAGCATTCGACCATTGATCGACAACACTCCGGCTGACGGATTGGCGGCGAACGCGGCGATTAATTCCTCGGCGATCGCGATATCGGCGGCCGACGGGGTGAAGGCTTCGTTGATCGGCGCGAGTTGATCGGGATGGATCGCGAGCTTGCCGGTGAAGCCTTCGCGCGCCGCGGCGCGGACTTCGGCTGTGAGGCCGGCCTCGTCGCGGAAATCGGCGAACACGCCGTCGACCGGCTGGACCCCGGCAGCAACCGCACCTGCCAGGGTAAGCGAACGGGCGAGGCGATACGTGAAACTTAAGCCACCATCCTCGTCATATTTGGAGGTCGCGCCGAGCGCGGCGGAGAGGTCCTCGGCACCCCAGCTCATCGCCGTCAGCGGACAGCTGGGCTCACGGTAGCTCAACAGGCCGAACAGGCTGGCGGCGGTTTCGGTGACAATCGCGTGGATCGGCAGATGTCCCGTCGTATGGGACAATTCGACGACGTCGGCCCCGCTTTCGGCCTTGGGCAGGACGACGCCCTCGAAATCGGCTGAGGCGAAGACTTCGAGGTCTGGCTTGTGGTGATCGGTGCGCAGCGGATTGATCCGCACCCACCAGCGCGGGCCGCCGTCGCGCGGGCCGAGCGCCTTGAGCAGGTCGCGCGCCGCCTGCTTGCGCTCGAGCGACACGCTGTCCTCAAGGTCGAAGATGATCGCGTCGGCGTCGCTGGCAATGGCTTTCGCCACCTTCTTGTCGCTGTCGGCGGGGACGAACAGCCAGCTTCGGGGGGCAGCCAAATTTTCGACTATGTGCATCAAGCGGAGGTTCGCAGGAGTAACGCCGAGCGGGTGCATTCGCACACCAGCTCATCGCGCTGGTTGAAGCTTCGGTGCGCCCAGGTGACGATCCCGGCATTGGCGCGCGACTTGGATGCGCGCACCGCAATGCATTCGGATTCGGAGCGGAGGGTGTCACCGGCGAACACCGGGTTGGGAAACACCAATTTGTCGTAGCCGAGGTTGGCGATCAGCGTACCGAGCGTGGTGTCGGACACCGACACGCCGACCATCAGCCCGAAGGTGAAGATCGAATTGACCAGCGGCTTGCCGAACTCCGAGGCTGCGGCGACTTCATGGTCGAGGTGGAGCGGCTGCGGATTGTGGGTCAACGTCGAGATCAGCACATTGTCGGTCTCGGTGACAGTGCGCGTCACCTCGTGCGCGACCTTGTCGCCGACTTGCCACTGATCGAAATATCGTCCGGCCATGGGGTGCCTCTAGGCGGGGAGGAGAAGCTCGGCAACCGCCTCGGTGATCGCGGCGCCGTCGAGGCGATAAGCGGCGTAGAGATCGGCGAGGGTGCCGGTCTGGCCGAACCGCTCGACCCCCAATGGCGCGACTCGGTTGCCGAGGACCCCGCCGATCCATGACAGCGATGCAGGGGCGGCGTCGCACAAGGTGACGAGCCCGGCGCCGGGGGCGAGTCGGGCGAGGAGGGTTTCGATGTGGCTCGGGGAATGATTGCCCGACCAGCGGCTGGCCTGCGCGGCGGTCCAGCCGCGGTGGAGCAGGTCGGGCGAGGTAACCGCGAGCAACCCAAGGCCGGGGATGTCGGCGGACAGCTCGGCATGTGCAGCCAGCGCCTCGGGCATGATCGCCCCCATCGCGACGATCGCCGCTTCGGCATTCGGGCCGGGTTGCTTTAGCCAATAACCGCCGGCCAGCGCGGCCGCTTTCCACACGTCATCATTGCGCTGGACCTGGATGATCGAACGGGTCGACAGGCGCAGGTAGGTCGATTCGCCCGAAGGGTCGTCGATCAGGCGAAACGCGTGCTCGATCATCGCCGCAAGCTCGTCGGCGAAGGCGGGCTCGTAATGGCGAAGCCCGGGCTGGCCGAGCGCGATCAGCGGCGGGTTGATCGACTGGTGCGCGCCGCCTTCGGGGCCCAACGTGATGCCGCTGGGGGTGGCGACGAGCAGGAATCGCGCGTCCTGATAGCAAGCGTAGTTGAGGCTATCGAGGCCGCGGGCGATGAACGGATCGTAGAGCGTTCCGATCGGAACCAGCCGCTCGCCGAACAGGTCGCCCGACAGCCCGAGCGCGGCCAACAGCAGGAAAAGATTGGATTCGGCGATGCCCAGCTCGATGTGCTGGCCCTGATTTGTCGCCGACCATTTTTGCGCCGATGGAATCTTTGCCTGTGCGAAAACGTCGGCCATGTCGCGCCGCTTGAACAGCCCGCGCTGGTTGACCCACGCGCCGAGGTTGGTCGAGACGGTGACGTCGGGCGAGGTCGTCACGATGCGGTCGGCGAGGTCGCCCCCGGCGCGCGACAGGTCGAGCAGGATCCGCCCGAACGCGGCCTGCGTCGCTTGTTCGTCGCCGGTTGGCGCGGGAATATCAGGGATTGCCATCCGCCCGAAATCGCGCGGGCGCTTATCGCGGCGGATTCGGGTGGCGTCGATCAGCGCCTCGACCCCGGCGCGGGCATTGCCGCCGATCCCGGCGAGCGGCACCCATTCGTCACCCTCGGATATGCCCATCGAGTCGCGCATGGCGCGGGCCTGGGTGGGGTTCATCAGCCCCGAATGATTGTCCTTGTGCCCCGCGAATGGCAGCCCGAAGCCCTTGACCGTCCACGCGACGAACAAGGTCGGGACATCGTCCATCGCGGCGTCGAACGCCTCGATTAGAGTCTCCATGCAATGGCCGCCGAGGTTGCTCATCAGCGCGCCCAACGCATCGTCGTTGAGGCTCTTGAGAAAGGCGGCGCCCTGCTTGCCGAGGTCGGCGGTGATCCGCGCCCGCCACGCCGCGCCGCCTTGGTAGAGCAGCACCGCGCCGTCGGCGTTGGGGAGGTTGTCCAGCCAGTCGCGGACCGCAGGATGGTTGGCGAGCGCGGCGGCGAGGCGCTTGCCGTAGCGAAGTTCGACCGTGCGCCACCCGCAGCTCGCGAAAATCTCGTCGAACCGCTCGAACATCCGGTCGGCCGAGGTCGCGTCGAGGCTCTGGCGGTTATAGTCGACGATCCACCAGCAGTTGCGGATGTCGTGCTTGTAGGCCTCGATCAAACATTCGTAGATATTGCCCTCGTCCAACTCGGCATCGCCGATCAGCGCGACGAACCGACCGCGATCTTCCTCGGCCATTTTGCCGTGGGCGGTGAGATAATCCTGCACCAAGCTGGCGAAGGCGGTGATTGCAACTCCGAGCCCGACCGATCCGGTCGAGAAATCGACCGGGATCTGGTCCTTGGTCCGGCTTGGGTAACTCTGCATCCCGCCGAAGCCGCGGAAGTTCTGGAGTTGCTCGAGGCTCTGCGACCCGAGCAGATAATGGATCGCGTGGAGCAATGGTCCGGCGTGCGGCTTGACCGCCACCCGGTCGTTGGGGCCGAGCGCATGGAAATAGAGCGCCGCCATGATCGCGGTCATCGACGCGCAGCTCGCCTGGTGCCCGCCGACCTTCAGCCCGTCGCTGGATATGCGGACGTGGTTGGCATGGTGGATCGTCCAGCTCGACAGAAAGCGAAGCTTGTCGTCGAGACTGTTCAGCGCGTCGATGTCGGGCGGAGTCTTTTTGACCATGGCGCCGCACTAGCGTCAGGAATGGCGAGCGTCACTCAAATGTCTGCTTAGGGTGGAAAACGGACATTGGCGCTTGGCGTATGATACCTTGCGGGCTTTACGAACCGGCAGGGCAGAGAAAATCGTGGACCTTCTCAATTAGCGAGCCGGGGATGATGGTTCTCCAGTCATAATCAAGGGCATATTTCTTGCTGGAACCATCCGCATCAAAGCGTTCCACCGCTAGTCCTTTTCGCCGGTTTTTTTCGCAATCGATTGCCGACGTGGTCCTTGAGCGTTTGAAAGTCGAACCGGCCTGCAAGGTCTTGAGTTCGAGTTGATACCGAACAGTCTTTCCCTCCCACTGGACGGAATCGAGATCGATGCTGGCATCGAGCCGGTTGGAATGGTCGAGGCTGTGCCAACGCTGTGCTTTGACCGGCGCAGCTACCGTCATAGCAGCCACGACAGCGCCAAACACAACAGCTTGTCGCGAAGTTTGCAAATCCCATAATCTCATTAGGAGAACCTCCACTTGCGATCCGGCAATCCATTTTGCCACCACCTAGTAATGCCCGCAATGGGTCGAAAGCGGCCACCACGAGCAGGCGCGAAATTCCTCGAAGTTGAGAAGCGCGTGACCCTTTGGCCCGGAACCGGTCAGGCCTGACCTAGATCGCGGAGCAGGTCGTTGAACCACGGCACCGACACGTCGAACGGCTTTCCGCCCGCGATCCGCTCGAACTCGATCACCCGCAGCTCGTTACCCCGCTCGACGTCCTGTCCCACTACCCCGGTCTCGCCCCGCAGCGCCGCATCCACCGCGTACCTCGTGCAGTCCCGGATCAGCGCGAGATCGGCTTCGTTCGCGGCGGCAGAGCGCGAGAAGTAGCCGCTCTTCTGGACCAGCACCTTCTCGGCGCCGAGCTTGGCGGCGAACTGCCTGGCGAACCATTGACC
>JAJAZM010000095.1 GCA_026785645.1 Sphingomonas bacterium
CGCTGGCCGGCGAGGTTTCGCCCGCCGGCGATTTGTTCGTTTTCCCTCGACGTCGCTCGGGATGAACGGATTTTGGGTTTGAGGAATTTGAATGTTCGACAGCCTTAGCGATCGCCTGAGCGGCGTGTTCGACAAGCTCCGCGGCCGCGGCGCTCTGTCCGAAGACGACGTCCGCTCGGCGCTGCGCGAGGTTCGCGTTGCACTGCTCGAGGCCGACGTCGCGCTGTCGGTAGCGCGCGACTTTGTCGACAAGGTCACGGAACGTGCGATCGGCCAGGAAGTGATCCGCTCGGTCACCCCGGGGCAGATGGTCGTCAAGATCGTCAACGATGCTTTGGTCGAAATGCTCGGCGGCGACGTTAATGATGGGCAGGCGGCCGAGCTCAATTTAGACGTGAACCCGCCCGCGGTGGTCATGATGGTCGGGCTGCAGGGCTCGGGCAAGACCACCACCACCGCCAAGCTCGCCAAGCGGCTGACCGAGCGTGATCGCAAGAAGGTGCTGATGGCGTCGCTCGACGTCGCCCGCCCGGCGGCTCAGGAGCAGCTTGCGGTGCTCGGTCGCCAGATCGCGGTCGAGACGCTGCCGATCGTCGCGGGTCAGTCGCCGGTCGAGATCGCCAAACGCGCGCTCCAGTCGGCCAAGTTGCAGGGCTATGACGTGCTGCTGCTCGATACTGCGGGCCGGCTCCACGTCGACGATGCGCTGATGGCCGAAATGAAGGCGGTCGAAACTGCCTCGTCGCCGACCGAGACGTTGCTGGTAGTCGACAGCCTGACCGGGCAGGATGCGGTCAATGTCGCCAAGGGGTTTGCCGGCCAGGTCGACATTTCGGGCGTGATCCTGACGCGGATGGACGGCGACGCGCGCGGCGGTGCGGCGCTCAGCATGCGCGCGGTGACCGGCAAGCCGATCAAGTTCGCCGGGACGGGTGAGGCGCTCGACAAATTGGAGGCGTTCCACCCGAGCCGGGTTGCGGGCCGGATCCTCGGCATGGGCGACGTCGTCGGGCTGGTGGAGCGCGCCGCCGAGACGATCCAGATCGAGGATGCCGAAAAGCTCGCGGCCAAGATGGCCAAGGGCAAGTTCGACCTCGACGATTTGCGGATGCAGATCGGCCAGATGCAGCGGATGGGCGGGCTCGGCGCGTTGGCCAGCATGATGCCCGGCATGAAGGGGCTGGCGAAGCCCGGCATGGCCGACGACAAGGCGCTGCTTCGGCTCGAGGCGATGATGTCGTCGATGACCGCCAAGGAACGCGCCCGGCCCGACCTGATCAACGCCAAGCGCAAGATCCGCGTCGCCAAGGGCAGCGGGACCACCGTCCAGGAGGTCAACAAGCTGATGAAGATGCACAAGGACATGGAAGGCGCGATGAAGCGGCTCAAGAAGATGGGTGGCTTCGGCAAACTCGCGGCGATGTTCGGCGGCGCCGGCGGCATGGAAAAGGCGCTTGGACAGATCGCGCCAGGTGGCGGAGCGGGGCTGCCCGGCCTCGGCGGCGGCGCGGGTGGGTTCAACCTTCCCCCAGGATTCGACAAATTCGGTAAAAAGTAATCAATTCAAAACTTTGAAAAGAAGGAATATCAAATGGCAGTTGCAATTCGTCTGGCCCGTGGTGGCTCCAAGAAGCGTCCTTATTATCGCCTGGTGGTCGCCGACAGCCGCAATGCGCGCGATGGCCGCTTCATCGAGAAGGTCGGCACCTATAATCCGCTGCTCGCCAAGGATTCGCCCGAGCGGGTCAAGCTCGACGCCGATCGGATCACGCATTGGCTGAGTGTCGGCGCCCAGCCGTCGGACCGCGTCGCCCGCTTCCTCGATGCCGCCGGCATTCGCGAGCGCCCCGCGCGCAACAATCCCAACAAGGCGCTGCCGGGCGAGAAGGCCAAGGAACGCGTCGAGGAGCGCGCCGGCAAGGCCGCCGCCGCCGAGGAAGCCGCTGCTGCCGCTGCCGCCGCGCCTGCGCCCGAGCCTGAAGTCGTCGAGCAAGAAGCGCCGGTCGCCGAGGCCGAAGCTGAAGCACCTGTCGCCGAAGCCGAGGCCGAAGCGCCTGCCGCCGAGGAAGCTGAAGCTCCCGCCGCCGAAGCTGCTCCGAAAAGCGTAGAAGCCGAAGAGCAGGCCCCGGCCGACACCGCCGACCTCCCGGCCGAAGAGCCGATCGCGGCCGATGCCGCCGCCGAAGCGTCGGCGGGCGAAGAAGCCCCGGCCGAACCGGTTTCGGACGAGGCCGTCGAGGCCGCCGCCGAAGCCTCCGCCGGTAACGAAGCCACGCCCAACAGCGATGCTGGTGACGCAACCGACGCCGTCACTGGCGAAAGCGCCCAGGATCCGGCCGAAGGCGCTGCCGACGAAGCACCGGCGTCCGACGCCGACGCCGAAAAGGCCAAGTAGACCATGCCGTCACCGGCGACCGACGCGCGCGTTGCGCTGGCGGCGGTCGCCGGTGCGCATGGGGTTCGGGGCGAGGTCAAGTTGAAGCTGTTTGGTGACAGCATCGACAACCTCGCTCGCCAACCCAGTTTGACCGTTGGCGGCAAGCCCTTGCTGCTCAAGGATGTCCGCGCGGGCAACAAGACCGCGATCGCGCGGTTCGAGGGCGTGGCAAGCCGCGAGGCTGCCGAGGCATTGCGTGGATCGCTGGTCGAGATCGATCGTATCGCGCTGCCGCCGCTTGGGGACGGCGAATATTATCATGCCGATCTGATCGGGCTACCGTGCGTCGATGGCGATGGCGTGGCGCTCGGCACGGTCGCAGCGATCGAGGATTATGGCGCCGGCGAATTGCTTGATATCGAGAAAGCCGACGGCAAGCGCTCGCTGATCCCATATCGCGACGGCATCGCCGACCTCGTCGACGGGCGGATCATCCTCGACCCGGACTTCCTTGCCTGACAATTTGTCATTGCGAGGAGCGAAGCGACGCGGCAATCCAGCGCAAGCAAATAGACTGGATTGCTTCGCTTCCCTCGCAATGACGTGGGGTAATTAGCGTCGAAGCGGGCGCTGCTTCGCCAAATCGTTGCGGATGGTGGTCGAGGCGACCCCGCCTTCGCCCATCGCATGGCTGATCTGGTCGAGCCCGAGCACGACGTCGCCAGCGGCATAAAGGCCGGGGACGCTGGTTCGCTGGTGGCTGTCGACCCTTATGCAGCAGTCGCCGCTCAATTCCGCGCCGAGCATCTCGGCCAATTGGGTATGCGTGTCGCTGCCCAGCGCGGGATAGATGCTGTCGAAGGTGAAATGGCCCTCGGCAGTATCGATCGTGATGCATCCCTCCATCGCCGCGACGCCCTCCGCCGGGCCATCGATGGTCTCGATCCCCGCCTCGTCGAGCCGCGCCTGATCCTCGGCCGAAATATCGACCCTTTTGTCGGGCGCGATCAAAGTCACGTCGGCGGTGAAACTGCGCAGGAAGATCGCCTCGTTGACCCCGCCCTTGCCCGAACCGATCACGCCCACTTTCTTGTCGGTGACCTCATATCCGTCGCACACCGGGCAATAGCGAATCAGCCCTGCCGCGAGCGCCTCGTCGTGAAGCGCTTCGTCCATCGGCGGGCGGCGGTTGGAGACCCCGGTGGCAAGCAGCACGCTGCGTGCGGTCGCGCTGCCCGATCCCCACGTTGCGGTGAGCAATCCGGTCGCCTCATCGCGGTCGAGCTTGGTGACATGTTCGCACTCGATGCGGGTGCCATATTTCTGCGCCTGGGTGCGCATCCGCTCGAGCAGTTCCACCCCGCTGATCCCGTCGGGGAAGCCGGCATGATTGTGGCTGCACGGAATCCACACCGCGCGGCTCTTGCCACCGTCGATCACCAGGATGTCGAGATGATAGCGCGACAAATAAATCGCCGCGGTCAGCCCGGCCGGGCCGCCACCGATCACCAGGCAGTCGAGGGGTTGGTTGTCCATCCAGGCCAAATGGTCTGGATCACCGGACGTTCCATTGTGCTTGCATAGACATGTATATACATTGCGTATATACGGAGGCAGTGATGGTCAAGCAGTTCAGGGCGAAGACGTTCAAGTCGGGCAATTCGGTCGCGTTGCGACTGCCGAAAGGGCTGGGAATTGAGGAGGGCCGGGAAATGACGGTGCGCGAGGAGCAAGGGCGTTACATCTTCGAGCCGGCCGAGGCCCCCAAGAAAAAGATCGATCTGACTGGAATTGCCGGGTCGATTCCAGGGCTTGTTCGACTTCCGTTCGATCACAAGCCCCGCGCTTGGGACGAGGATCGGACCTAGCGCGCAATGCCTGACTATTTTCTGGATACCAGTGTGTGCATTGCCATTCTGGAAGGCGAATCGCAGCAAGCCGCCACGCGGATGTCGTCCTTCGAGGTTGGTCAGATTGTCACGTCTGCAATTGTCTTCGCCGAGGTGATGATCGGCGCTCGTCAACGCGATCGCCTAGCAGAAGCAAATGCATTTTTCGCGCAGGTACCGATACTCCCGTTCGACGAAGCGTCCGGAGCTCGTTACGCCGCGCTGCCATTCAAACGCGGAAGTTACGATCGGCTGATTGCCGCGCAAGCACTGGCGCTCGGTCTCGTGCTGGTCACTGCCAATGTCCGGGACTTCGCTAATATTCCCGACCTCGATGTCGAAGATTGGACCCGATGACCTTCCGCGCGACCGTGCTCACCCTCTACCCCGAGATGTTTCCCGGACCTCTCGGCCAAAGCATCGCCGGGCGTGCGCTCGCCGACGGCAAGTGGAGTTTCGACGCGCGCAACATCCGCGATCATGCGATCGATAAGCATCGCACCGTCGACGACACGCCGGCGGGCGGCGGGGCGGGGATGGTGCTGCGCTGCGACGTGCTCGCTGCGGCGATCGACGCCGTTGCGGACGGTCGTCCGATGCTCGCGCTCACCCCGCGCGGAAAGCCGCTGACCCAGGCGCGCGTGCGGCAACTCGCAGCCGGCGAGGGCGCGATCCTGCTGTGCGGCCGGTTCGAGGGGTTCGACGAGCGGATTTTCGACGCGCGACCGATCGAGGAAGTGTCGATCGGCGACTATGTGCTGTCGGGCGGCGAGCTTGGCGCGATGGTCCTGCTCGACGCTTGCGTTCGGTTGCTCCCCGGGGTAATGGGCGCGGCCTCCAGCGGTGAGGAAGAGAGCTTCGAAGCGGGGCTTCTCGAATATCCGCATTATACCCGACCCGTTGAGTGGGAAGGACGCACGATCCCCGAAGTGCTGCGATCGGGGGATCATGCGAGGATCGCGGCGTGGCGACACGACCGGGCATCCGCAGACACACGGCTAAGGCGGCCGGACCTGATCGAGCGCCATGGGGGCGCCCGGGAGGAACCGCCCTCTGGTGCGCGGCTAGAAGATTAAGGCTTTAAGGCAATGAATCTTATCCAGAC
>JAJAZM010000096.1 GCA_026785645.1 Sphingomonas bacterium
AGGATGGCTACACGTTCGACGCCGGCCCGACAGTGATCACCGATCCGCCGTGCCTCGAGGAATTATGGGAGCTGTCGGGGCAGAAAATGTCCGACGATGTGACGCTAGCGCCGGTCACCCCTTTCTATCGGCTGATGTGGAACGATGGCGTCGCGTTCGATTATTCGAACGACGACGTGGCACTGGAAAAAGCCATTGCGGCGCTCAATCCGGACGATGTCGCAGGCTACCACCGCTTCCTGAAATATGCCGAAGGCGTCTATCAGGAAGGCTATGTGAAGCTTGGCGCGGTGCCGTTCCTGGATTTCGCGTCGATGCTCAAGGCCGCTCCCGCGATGCTAAAGTATCAAGCATGGCGCTCGGTCTATTCGATGGTGTCGAAGTTCGTCAAAAGCGACAAATTGCGCCAGGCCTTGTCGTTCCACACCTTGCTGGTCGGAGGCAATCCGATGAACACCAGCGCGCTCTACGCCTTGATCCACAAGCTCGAGCGCGATGGCGGGGTGTGGTTCGCAATGGGCGGGACCAGCGCGCTGATCGACGGCATGGTACGATTGTTCGAGCGGCTTGGCGGAACGGTCCGGCTCGATGAGCCAGTTGAGCGGATTACCACTGCGGGCGACAGGGTGACGGGAGTAATCACCGCCAAGGGCGAGCTCAAGGCGGATATGATCGCGACCAATGGCGACGTGGTCCACAGCTATGGCCTGATCAAGGATCATCCGCGCGGCAAGCAGGCCGAGGCGAAATTGAAGCGCCGCAGCTTCTCGCCGAGCCTGTTCGTGGTCCATTTCGGGCTCAAGGGCACATTCGACATCCCGCATCACTCGATCCTGTTCTCGGATCGCTACGGACCGTTGCTCAAGGACATCTACAAGAACGGTGTGCTGTCCGAGGACCCGTCGATCTACCTCCATCATCCGACGATCACCGATCCGTCGTTGGCGCCGCCGGGCTGCTCGTCCTTTTATGCACTCGCCCCGGTCCCTCATCGCGGCAAGATGGACGTCGACTGGGAGGTCGAAGGCGCGCGCTATCGCGAGGTGGTGATCGACCGAATCGAGAAATTGCTAATCCCCGACATCCGTGAGCGGATCGAGACGATCTTCCATTATAGCCCGGCCGACTTCACCGAGGACCTGAGCGCACATCTGGGTTCCGCGTTCAGCCTTGAGCCGGTGTTGACCCAAAGCGCCTACTTCCGCGTCCACAACCGCGACGATGTGCTTAAGAATCTCTACTTCGTCGGCGCCGGAACGCATCCCGGCGCGGGAATCCCGGGGGTGGTCGGAAGCGCCAAGGCAACCGCCGGGCTGATTGTCGGATGATTCCAGCTGCCCGCGACCGCCCGGCGCTGGTCGCGGCGTCGGGCGCGATCATCTCTGAAGGATCGAAGAGCTTCCGCAGCGCCAGTCGGCTGTTCGACACGACCACGCGAGAACGGTCGTGGCTGCTTTATGCCTGGTGCCGCGCCTGCGACGATCTGACCGACGGACAGACGCTTGGGCACGATGCCCGGGCCCCCGACGATCCCGCCGCCGGGCAAGCCCGGATCGAGGCGCTGACCAAAGCGGCACTGGCCGGGCAACCGACCGGCGAGACCCCGTTCGATGCGCTCGGGCTGGTTGCTGCCGAAGTTTCGATCCCGGCGCGGACGATCGACGACCATCTCACCGGCTTCGCGCTCGACGCCAGAGGCTGGACGCCGGCCGACGAGCAGGAAATGCTGGCTTATTGTTACTATGTGGCGGGTGCAGTCGGATCGATGATGGCGGCGGTAATGGGGGTCGACCCCAAGGATCGCGACACGCTCGATCGGGCAAGCGACCTCGGCATCGCCTTCCAACTCGCCAATATAGCGCGCGACATTGTTCCCGATGCACGCCAGGGCCGGGTCTATCTTCCGCGCGACTGGCTGGTCGACGCCGGGCTTGATCCCGACGTTCCCGCCAGCATCGCTGCGCCGCAAGCCAGAGCGGCGGTCGCACGGCTTGCAAAGCGGCTGGTCGACCTGTCGCGGAATTATCGCAAATCGGCGCGCACCGGCGCAAGCCGCTTGCCTTTTCGGGCGCGACTGGCGGTGCTTGCCGCAGCCAATGTCTATGGCGCGATCGGCGAGAAGGTCGTTCGCCGCGGGGCGCAGGCGTGGGATAGTCGAACGGTGATTTCGAAGGCCGAGAAACTGCTTCACTTCAGCAGCGCTTTCGCCATGGCGATGTCCCCGGCGCAGGCCACCCCGCGCACCAATTTGTGGACCGCCTCGGCTTAAGCCGGGGTTTCGCGACCGGTCGGCGAGCGCAATTTTCCGCGGCTCGATTCGAGCTGGACCATCAATTTATCGACCGGTGGCGCCACCAGGAACCCGAAGCTCAAGCCGTGACGCTTGCTCTCGACCGCATGGTGAAGCCGATGCGCCTGGACGATGCGCTTCATGTACAAGGATTTGGGAATATAGCGGTGCGGCATGCGGCGATGGACGATGACGTCGTGAAAGCCGAAATAGATCATCCCGTAGGTTGCAACGCCGACCCCGACGGCAATCGCCCACGATCCGAGACCGCCCATGATCCCGCGATTGATCAGGACGATCGAAGGAAGCGCGAAGATCAACGCATAGAGGTCGTTGAGCTCAAACCGGCCGTCGCGCGGACGATGATGGCTCTTGTGCAGGAACCAACCCGGCCCGTGCATCACCCAGCGATGCATCACATACGCAAAGCCCTCCATCGCGAGGACAGTGAGCAACCAGATGAGAATGAGGTTCAGCATGACGCGCTATATAGGCGTTGGCGGGGGGTGAATTCCAGTGTTGTCTTGACCCTGAACCATTGCCGACCTCGCCTTGTGCCGCGATAAGGGGGTTCTTCGTCAATCGGAAAACCGCCATGCCCGTGTCCGAACCCATCATGGCGACTGAAAGCGACCCCGGCGCCGGCGACCTGGTCAAGCGGCATCGGCTATCGACCCGCCTGTGGCACTGGCTCAATGTCGTCACGCTGGCGGTCATGTTGATGAGCGGACTGATGATCTTCAACGCCCATCCGCGACTCTATTGGGGACACTATGGCGCCAATGCCGACCCTGCCTGGTTCGAGATCGGCTCGACCGAGAACACCGGCTTCATTCAGGCCGGGCCGCTGCGGGTCGAGACGACCGGGGTGCTCGGTCACTGGACCGACCAGGATGCCAAGATCCAGCGCCGCGCCTTTCCTTACTGGATCACAATCCCGTCACGCTACAGCCTGGCCGACGCGCGGCTGTGGCATCTCGCCTTTGCGTGGGTGCTCGGGGTCAGCCTGCTTGTCTATATGGTGATCAGCCTGGTCAATCGGCATTTCAAGCGCGACCTCACCATTTCGCGCGCCGAGATCCGGCCGGCGCATGTGTGGGCCGACGTCAAGGACCATGCTCGCCTCCGCTTCCCGACCGGGGCCGCTGCATTGCGCTACAATATCCTCCAGAAACTGGCTTATGCATCGGTGCTGTTCGTGATGCTCCCGCTGATCATCTTCACCGGCCTCGCCATGTCGCCGGCGATCGATTCGGGCTGGTCGTGGCTGCTCGACATTTTCGGCGGGCGGCAGTCGGCGCGGTCACTCCATTTCATCGCGATGGTCGCGCTGGTCGGCTTCTTCTTCGTTCATATCGCAATGGTCGTGCTGGCCGGACCGATCAACGAGTTGAGGTCGATGATCAGCGGATATTATCGTCTTCCGGGCGAGCGGCCCGAGCCGGTCATCGAGGAGGTTGCGCCATGAACCGCCGCGAAGTGATCGGGGGATTGTCGCTTGGCGCAAGCGCGTTGCTGCTTGGCGGGTGCGACAAGCTCAACGCCGACCCGGGCGTGCGCAAGATATTGATCGGCGCGGAAGGATTGAACCTGCGCAGCCAGCGACTGCTCGCCGGCGGCCTGGCGCGCGAATATCGCCGCGACCAGATGTCCCCGGTGTTCCGCACCAACGGCAACACCCGGCCCGCGTCGGCCACCTATCAAGCGCATGCCGCGACCAATTTCACCGATTGGCGGCTGGTGGTCGACGGGCTGGTGGCGCGACCGCTCGCCATGTCGCTGCGCGATCTCGGGGCCTTTCCGCAACGCGCCCAGATCACCCGCCACGATTGCGTCGAAGGGTGGAGCGCGATCGGCAAATGGCAGGGGCCGGTGCTGGGCGATATCTTGAAAGCCGCCGGCCTGTCCGAGCGCGCGAGATATATCGTGTTCCACTGCGCCGACGCGTTCGGCAGCCGACCTTATTACGAATCGATCGATCTGTACGATGCCTTCCATCCGCAAACGATCATGGCGCTGTTGATGAACGACCGGCGACTGCCGATGGGCCATGGCGCGCCGATCCGCCTGCGGGTCGAGCGGCAGCTGGGCTACAAGCACGCCAAGTTCGTGATGCGGATCGAAGCGCGCGAGCGGATCGACAATCTGTACGACGGCAAGGGCGGCTATTGGGAAGATGTCGGCGACTATGCCTGGTATGCCGGGATCTGACCGGCGATGATCGGGCTCGCGCTCGCTTTCTTCGTCACCGCCTTGCTTTACGCCATTGCCGGCTTTGGCGGGGGGTCGACCTACACCGCGCTACTGGTGCTTGCCGGGACCGAATATCGTGCGGTGCCGATCCTGTCGCTGGCGTGCAACATAGTGGTGGTCAGCGTCGGCACCTGGCGGTTCGCGCGGGCCGGGCATCTCGATTGGCAGCGGGCGTGGCCATTGTTCGTCACCTCGGTCCCGGCGGCCTGGCTTGGCGGGCGGCTGGTGGTCGAGCGGGAGATGTTCGTCGGGCTGCTTGCGGGGTCGCTGCTGGTGGCGGGGCTGGTGATGCTGTGGCAGCCGATTTGGAAGCGCGACGTGGAACCCGCGCCCGGCCCGCGCTGGATCGAGCCGGTGGCCGGCGCCGGGCTGGGGTTTCTTGCGGGGGTGGTCGGGATCGGCGGCGGGATTTTCCTTGCGCCCTTGCTTTATCTGTTGCGCTGGGACGGCCCAAGGCGGATTGCAGCGACATGCGCGGCGTTCATCCTGGTCAATTCGATCTCCGGCCTTGCGGGACAGGCGAGCAAGGGGCTGGCGGCGACCGGGGCGGTGATCGGTGAGCATGGCTTGCTGTTCCCGGCGGTATTGCTTGGCGGGCTGCTCGGGGCGGGGCTCGGGGCGCGGCGGATCGAACCGCAATGGGTGCGGATCGTGACCGCGTTGCTGATCCTGTATGTCGCGGTTCGGCTGGGGATCGAGGCGGTGAAATGATTGGCGGTCACACTGCGAGCATCACCTACTTGAGGCTATCGGTGACCGACCGGTGCGACTTGAGATGCGCCTATTGCATGCCCGAGCGGATGGAATTCCTCCCGCGATCCGAGATACTTAGCCTCGACGAGCTGGATCAGATGGCGAGCGCCTTCATTCGCCTGGGAATCACCAAGCTGCGGCTGACGGGCGGCGAGCCATTGGTCCGCAAAGGCTTCGTCGAGCTGGTCGCCGGGCTCTCGCGGCACTTGGGCAATGGCCTCGACGAACTGGTCATAACCACCAACGGTACCCGGCTGGCCGAGCATGCCGAGGCACTGGCGCGATACGGGGTGCGGCGGATCAATGTGTCGATCGACAGCCTGATCCCCGAACATTATGCGCGGATCACCCGCGGCGGCGATCTGGCGCGGGTGATTGCCGGGGTCGATGCGGCGATCGCGGCGGGGATCGCGGTCAAGATCAACAGCGTGGCCCTGGCCAATGACAATCTGGGCGAGGTGGTCGCGCTGGCCGACTGGGCGCAGCAGCGCGGCGCGGCGATCAGCTTCATCGAAGTCATGCCGCTGGGCGAGGTCGAGGCCAACCGGATCGACCAGCATGTCCCGATGACCGAGGTTCGGCGGCGGCTGAGCGAGCGCTGGAGCCTGACCCCGATCGCGCTCGATACCGGCGGCCCGGCGCGCTACGTCCGCACCGACGCGGGCGGGACGATCGGCTTCATCACCCCTTTGAGCGATAATTTCTGCGGGTCATGCAACCGAGTCCGGGTGACCTGCACCGGGCAGCTCTACCTGTGCCTCGGCCAGGATGCGCGGATCGACTTGCGCGACATTTTGCGCAGCGGGGACGAAGTGGCACTCGAGACCGCAATCACGCAAGCGATGCGCAAGAAGCCGCTTGCCCACGACTTCCTGATCGCCCCGACGCGAATCCAGGGGGTGGAGCGGCACATGTCGATGACCGGCGGATGAAACTGACCTTCTTCGGGCGGTTGCGCGATGCCGTCGGCGCAGGCGAAATCGACTGTTCCATCCCGGCAAATGTTGGGGACAGCGAAGCATTGCGGGCGTGGATTGGCGAGCAATATCCGGCGCTGCTCGACGCATCGGTGCGGATCGCCATCGACGATGTGGTGAGCAGTGGCCCAGTGCCGATCGCGGGTGTGGCCGAAGCTGCGTTCCTGCCCCCGGTGAGCGGCGGGTGAGCTTCCTGTCCCCCGATCCGATCGATCCAGGCTTCTTGCTCGATGCTTTCACGCGCTCGGTCGATGGCGCGGGAGCGATCGTCAGTTTTACCGGCGCGGTGCGCGGCGATGGTGGCGTGATAGAACTGTGGCTCGATCATCACC
>JAJAZM010000097.1 GCA_026785645.1 Sphingomonas bacterium
GGTCTATGTCCGGGGGCGCGGGATCGTCCTCAATGAGCCGTCGGTGGTCGCGATCGAGACGATCAACGGGGTCAAACGGATCAAGGCCGTCGGCAATGACGCCAAGATGATGATGGGCAAGACCCCCGATCATATCGAGGCCATCCGGCCGCTCCGTGACGGGGTCATTGCCGACATCGATGTCGCCGAGCAGATGATCAAGCATTTCATTCACAAGGTGCATGGCGGCAAGATGCGCGCCTGGCGCTTCCCCGAGATCGTGATCTGCGTGCCGTCGGGCTCGACCTCGGTCGAGCGCCGCGCGATTCGCGATGCCGCTTCCAACGCCGGTGCAAGCCAGGTCTATCTGATCGAGGAGCCGATGGCGGCCGCAATCGGTGCCGACATGCCGGTCACCGAACCGGTTGGCTCGATGGTCGTCGATATCGGCGGCGGCACCACCGAAGTCGCGGTGCTGTCGCTTCGCGGGCTGGCCTACACCACCTCGGTCCGCGTCGGCGGCGACAAGATGGACGAAGCCATTTCGTCCTACGTCCGCCGCAACCATAACCTCCTGATCGGTGAAGCCACCGCCGAGCGGATCAAGAAGGAAGTCGGGATCGCCAAGCCCCCGGTCGACGGGATCGGCGAGACGGTCCACATCAAGGGCCGCGACCTGGTCAACGGCGTGCCCAAGGAAATCACCATCAACCAGGGGCAGATCGCCGAGGCTCTGTCGGAACCGGTCGGGACGATCGTCGAGGGCGTTCGAATCGCGCTCGAAAATACCGCGCCCGAGCTTGCCGCTGACATTTGCGATCAGGGCATCGTGCTGACCGGCGGCGGTGCCTTGCTCCAGGGACTCGACGAAGTGCTTCGCGACGAAACCGGATTGCCGGTGACCGTCGCCGACGATCCGCTGACCTGCGTTGCGCTGGGGACCGGCCGGGCGCTCGAAGAGGAGCAGTTCCGCGGCGTCCTCCAGACGGCCTAGGGTAAGGGACCAAGTCCAGTAGCCGGAGGCGGTCGTGACGATGGGTATTTCGCTGTCCGGCAAGATATTAGGAAGGAGCGATGCCTTGAGCGTCGTGACTGACGAAATGACGCCGTCTGGGCGGCGAAAGACCCATCGTCGCTTAGCGGTCGTTCTTGGATCGAGCACGGCCGCCTTCGGCTGCTGGACTTGGTCCTAGTGGCCGCGCCGGCGGGACCGCGCCCGGGCTGGTCGAGGAAAGCACAATATAGCCTGTTCTTTGGGCTGGTCGCGGCGGTTGGCGGGCTGATCGTCGGGCTTATCATGCTGATCCTGTCGCTGGTCGCCCCCTCGGCGTATTCAGGCGTCCGCGGCGCCGCGCTCGACATCACCGCCCCGATCAGCGGCGCGCTGGCCGAGGTTGTCACTACCACCAGAGGCGTAGTCGGTGGAGCCGGAGATTACTGGAACGCTGCCGAGCAAAATGCAGTGCTCAAGCGCGAACGCCTCGCGCTTCGCCGCCAGATCATCCACGCCAAGGCGGTGCTCCAGGAAAATGGCCAGCTCAAGGCCGCGCTCGGCCTCCGCGAACGCACCGAGCAAGCGGTCGCGGTCGGCCGGATCGTTGGATCGAGCTTCGAAAGCATTCGCCGCTTCGCCGTCCTTTCGGTCGGGCGCGGCGATGGCGTCATGCCGGGCATGCCGGTCCGCACCGCCGACGGGCTGGTCGGTCGAGTGGTCGAGGCCGGAAGCTCGGCCAGCCGGGTGCTGCTGGTCAGCGACCGCTCGAACATCGTCCCGGCGCGGATCCTGCGCGGCGGAATCCCCGTCATCTCGACCGGGCGCGGCGACGGGACGGTCGATATCCGCCCGCTCGAGGTCGGCCGCAATCCGTTCAGACGTGGCGATATCATCGTCACCTCGGGCACCGGCGGTCTGTATCCCCCGCTCGTGCCGATCGCCCGGATCATCCGGCTCGACGACGATGGCGCGCTCGGCATTCCGCTGGCCGACCCGAGCCAGGCCAGCTTCGCAATCGTCGAGCGCGTATTCGAGCCTGCCGCGCTGGCCGTCGCGGCCACCCCGGAAGGCCGCTGAGATGGTCCGCGCCGGATTGAGCGGTCAGACGGGCTTCAAGCGCGGCGCAGTTAACGGAGCCGATTATATTCCCGCTGCAAGCGTGATCTTCGCCTCGGCGCTCGGCACGCTGCCGATCGTCTCGGTCACCGGCTGGTGGCCTAATGCCGGCTTTCTCATGCTGATCGCCTGGCGCCTGCTCCGCGCCGATCCCTGGCCAGCGTGGTGGGCCGCACCGATGGGGTTCGTTAACGATCTCCTCACCGGCGCGCCGATCGGGCTGTCGGTGACCCTGTGGTCGGCGGTAATGCTGGCGATGGAATTGGTCGATCGCCGCACCCAGTGGCGCGATTATTGGGTCGAATGGGCCATCGCCATGGTGCTGATCACGGTCGATCGCTGGTCCGACTGGCAGGTCGCCGGCTTGGCCGGCGCTCCGGTGCCATTCCTCAATGTCGTGCCCGCGATCGTCATCAGCATCCTCGCCTTTCCCGTCGCGGCCTATATCGTGTCGCGCACCGAACGCTGGCGATCGGGGCGATGAGCATCCTCGGCCCAAGCAAGACCAAGCGCTACACCGGCGCGCATCAGAGCCTCGCATTCTCGCGCCGGATGATGCTGGTCGGCGGGGCGCAGGCCGCCGTTGGCGCGCTGCTGGTCGGTCGCCTCGGCTATCTCGCGGTCGCCCAAAACGAGCATTACAAATTGCTCAGCGAGAGCAACCGAGTCCAGCTGATCGTCGTGCCCCCGCGGCGCGGCTGGCTGGTCGATCGCTATAACAAGCCGATCGCGATCAACCGCTCGGACTTTCGCATCGACATCATCCCCGACCAGCTCGAAAATCCCGAGGCGACGTTGCGCCTGCTCGCGCAATTGCTCGCCTTGAACGTCGACGAGGTCGATCGGATCATCCGCGAACTCAAAGCCGCCAAGGGCTATCGGCCCGTCCAGGTCGCCGAAAATGTCCCTTACGAAAAATATGCCGCGGTCACCGTTCGCCTGCCCGAATTGCCCGGCGTTCAGCCCCAGCGCGGCTTCTCGCGTTTCTACCCTGCCGGTCCCGCTGTGGGCCATCTGATTGGCTATGTCGGGACCGCCAATGCCAAGGAATATGAGAAAGAAAAGAATCCGTTGCTGATCACGCCGGGTTTCAAGATCGGCAAGGAAGGTCTTGAAAAGACGCTCGAAAAGAATCTTCGCGGCGTGCCGGGCGGTCAGCGGGTCGAGCTTACCGCGCGCGGTAAACTGGTGCGCGAGCTGACCCCCAAGCCCGACCGCTCGGGCGCCACCACCCAACTCGCGATCGACGCCGGGCTGCAGGAATATGCCGCCCGCCGCCTCGGCGAGGAATCGGGCAGCTGCATCATCCTCGACTGCCTCACCGGCGACATCTTGTGCATGGCCTCGATGCCCGCCTACGACCCCAACAGTTTCTCCGACGGGATCGGCCGCACCGAGTGGAAGATGCTGTCCGAGGACCAGCGCCGCCCGTTGCTCAACAAGAA
>JAJAZM010000098.1 GCA_026785645.1 Sphingomonas bacterium
TCGGGGTGGCGTTGATAAGGCTGCAATGCGGACACTCGGCACCGTCCGGCCAGCGAAGCGCTTCCAGGTGCTTGCGGGCTGCTACGGCGTCGATAAAGCGGGGTGCGAGAATGTCTTCCATTAGTCCATCTTTTCCAGTTCGTCGCGCAGGCGACGGGCTTCCTCACCAACAAATGTCTCAATGTGACGAACGGCCATTAGGTGATGCCAAAGCACCGGTCGCTTCAACGGGCCTTGAAGCGGCGCGCGGAGAACGAGAAGCTGCGCCCCCGCGCTTTCTGGATCGCCATCCGTATAGGTTAGCTGAATCATCGCTTCATCTATCTCGGTTGAAATCAGCTTCATCGCGCAATCTCCTTGTCCGCGCTTATCGGGCAATCAGGGGTGCTTTGTCAAGTATATAATTGCCGAGATTATCCCGACCTGGTTCCCGATGGACGGATTGGCGATGTCACGCTGGTCGCGCTCGATGCATTCCTCAAGGTGCGGGGCAAGTCGGGTGCGGTGACTGTGCTGCTGCGCGCGCTCGAAGCGCTCCAGGGGGAGCGCTACCTCCGCCTCGCCGAAAGGCGGCCCGCCAATGAGGCATTCCTTTATGGCTGGCTCGCCAACCGTATCGGTACACGATGATGCGCGGTCCGCATTGGCCGCCGCGCGACTGGCGGGCGATCATCGCGCTGATCGCGTCGATCGTCGGCGCAGCGGTGCTGACCGCATTCTCGGTGTGGTTAGTGACGTTACTGGTGATGTTCGCCCGCGCCGACCCCAAGCTCCGGATGGAGGTCATCCGTGCGCTCGCCACCAGCAATTACGGTCTGCTGGCAATCATCGGCGCGATCCTGCTCAGCCTCGGGCTCGCGATCAACCGGCGGAGCGTCAAGGGCAGCGCGTTCGGCGCCAGCTTCGAAGCCGCGGGCGGGGAGGATGACCATGCTGATCCTCGCTGACTTCGCCCGTCGCTTCGCGCCGTGGATCTTGATTGCGACGTTCGCACTGCTGATCGCGCTGGTCGGCCCCGCGGCGTGCCGCAAGCTCAACCAGGAATCGGCGCGTGCTCGGCTTGGCGAGCAATCGGCCAGTTCGGCCAGCCGCAATGGCGAGGATGCGGTGGCGACGGTCGGTGCCGCCGCCCGCCGCGAGCAACAATCCGATGCGCTCACCCGCGCCAATGAAAAGGAGATTCGTGATGCCCAAGGTGCCGATGTCCGGCTTGATCCTGCTGTGCGCGATGCCGGCCTTGGCGGGCTGTGCCGGCGGCCCGCCTATCGTGACCATGAGCGGTGCCGGTTGCGCCGCGCTGCTGCCGAGTGAGTGGCGCAGCGGAGTGATCGCGGCGCCGCTTCCCGAGGGAATAACGGTCGGAGACTGGGTCGCCTTCGCCGACGCGCAAACCGGCAAGCTCGACGAAGCCAATGGCCGCACCCGCGATGCGATCGGGATCGTCGAACGCTGCGAAGCGCGGGATCGCGACGCCGTGAAGCGCGCGCGGCGCGGTTGGCTGGGACGACTGGTCGACTGAGGTTGGGCCCGTTGGCGCGCGCGGCGCATTGAGCGGTGATGACCAAATTCGCCCGCCGCTTCGCCCGTCGTCCATTTCTGTTCGGAAGCATTGGCCTGCTCGGCGGGGCCGGGCTGGCCTTGCTCGGTTGCTCGCCCGCCGGATTGCTCAACGGGGTCAGCCGGATCGCGGGCGACGGCGGGGTGCGCGTTGCACTGCGCGGCGCGCCTTATGGCTCGGATCCCCGCCAGAAGCTCGATGTCTACCTGCCCGACAAATCGCCCGCCGGCGCGCAATTGCCGGTGGTGATCTTCTTCTACGGCGGCGGCTGGGTCGATGGAGACCGCGGCGATTATGCCTTCGCCGGCCGGGCCTTTGCGGCGCAGGGGTTCGTTGCGGTGGTCGCCGATTACCGGCTGGTGCCGCAGGTCCGTTTCCCCGCCTTCAATCAGGATGGTGCGCTGGCGGTGAAGTGGGTGCGCGACAATGTTGCGCGCTATGGCGGCGATCCGGCGCGGATTGCATTGTCGGGCCATTCGGCGGGGGCGTATATTGCAGCGATGCTTAGCCTCGACCGGCATTACCTCAGCGAGGTCGGGGTCGATCCGGCGATCATCCGCGCCGCGGCCTTGCTCTCGGGCCCCTATGATTTCTATCCGTTTACCGAAATGCGTGGGCGCGATGCGCTTGGCGCATGGCCTCGACCGGCGGAAACCCAGCCGATCAGCTTCGCGCGTGCCGACGCCCCGCCGATGCTGCTGATCCACGGCACCGCCGATACCGTGGCCAGGCCATATAACAGCGAGCGGCTGGCGGCGAAACTGACCGCGCTCGGCGCCCCGGTCGAGCTTCGGCTGTATCCGGACAAGAGCCACATCGACACGATCAAGTCGCTGTCCCCGGCGTTTCGCGGCAGCACCCCGGCGCTGGCCGACAGCATCGCCTTCTTGCGCCGCAACACCGCGCTTCCCACATCCCGTCCTTGAGATACGCGGGAGCGAATATGGAAAGCTGGCACGGCACGACGATCCTCGGGGTCAAGGTTGGCGGGCGCACGGTGATCGCCGGCGACGGCCAGGTCAGCCTCGGCAATACGGTGATCAAGCCCAACGCCAAGAAAGTCCGGCGGCTGGGCAAGGACGGTAGCGTGATCGGCGGGTTTGCCGGGGCGACGGCGGATGCCTTCACCCTGTTCGAGCGGCTCGAGAAGAAGCTCGAGGCGAGCCGCGGGCAATTGCTTCGCGCCGCGGTCGAGCTGGCGAAGGATTGGCGGACCGACAAATATCTCCGCAATCTCGAGGCGATGATGATCGTCGCCGATGCCGAGGTGATGCTGATCCTGACCGGCAATGGCGATGTCTTGGAGCCCGAGGGCAATGACGGAAACGCCATCGCCGCAATCGGATCGGGTGGCAATTATGCGCTGGCCGCCGCCAAGGCGCTGGCCGATTACGAGCCCGATCCAGAGAAACTCGCCCGCCGCGCAATGGCGATCGCCGCCGAAGTGTGCGTCTTCACCAACGACCGGCTGACGGTCGAAGAAGTCGGCGCCTAACCCAAGGCCCGTTTGTGTCGGGACAAACGGAAGTTGAAAGACGATAATCAATGAACGATGCACTGACCCCCAAGGCGATCGTCGCCGCGCTTGACGAGCATATTGTCGGGCAGACCGAGGCCAAGAAAGCGGTCGCGGTGGCGATGCGCAATCGCTGGCGGCGGCAGCGGCTGTCGCCCGAACTGCGCGAGGAAGTGACGCCCAAGAACATCCTGATGATCGGGCCGACGGGTTGCGGCAAGACCGAGATCAGCCGGCGCTTGGCGAAGCTGGCCGATGCGCCGTTCGTCAAGGTCGAGGCGACCAAGTTCACCGAGGTCGGCTACGTCGGTCGCGACGTCGAGCAGATCGCCCGCGACCTGGTCGAGGAAGCGGTGCGGCTCGAGCGCGAGCGGCGGCGCGACAAGGTAAAGGCGGCGAGCGACGATGCGGCGATGGAGCGATTGCTCGACGCGCTGACCGGCAAGGGCTCGTCCGAAGCGACCCGCGCCAGCTTTCGCCAACGCTATGCCGACGGATCGCTCAATGAGGCCGAGGTCGAGATTGAGGTGAGCGAGGCGCCCGCCATGCCGTTCGACATGCCGGGCAATGGTGTCGGCATGATCAATCTGTCCGAGATGATGTCGAAGATCGGCGGCGGCGCGCCCAAGAAAAGGCGCAAACTGAAGGTTCCCGACGCCTTTGCCAAGCTGGCCGAGGAGGAAGCCGACAAGCGCGTCGATGCCGATGACGTGACCCGCGTCGCACTGGCCGATGCCGAGGCCAATGGCATCGTGTTCCTCGACGAGATCGACAAGATTGCGGTCAGCGACGTGCGCGGTGGGTCGGTCAGCCGCGAAGGCGTCCAGCGTGACCTGCTGCCGCTGATCGAAGGAACCACGGTGGCGACCAAATATGGGCCGATCAAGACCGACCATATCCTGTTCATCGCGTCGGGCGCGTTTCATGTCGCCAAGCCGGCCGATCTGCTCCCCGAGCTTCAGGGACGGCTGCCGATCCGGGTCGAACTGGCGGCGCTGACCGAGCAGGATTTCGTCCGCATCCTGTCCTCCACCCGGGCCAGCCTGACCGAACAATATCGCGCCTTGCTGAAGACCGAGGATGTGACGATCGAATTCACCGAAGACGGCATCGCCGCGCTTGCCCGGATCGCGGCGGAGGTCAACGAATCGCTCGAGAATATCGGCGCTCGGCGGCTGTCGACGGTGATGGAGAAATTGCTCGAGGACGTGAGCTTCACCGCCGAGGATCGCGGCGGCGAGACCTTGCTGATCGATGCGGCGTTCGTCGAAGGGCAATTGGCGGGGATCGCCCGCGACACCGACCTCAGCCGCTACGTGCTGTAAGCCAGGCGCTGATCAGATCGCGTTGAGCGCATTGTCGAAGTCGGCGATGAGGTCCTCGGCTTTTTCGACCCCGATCGAGATCCGCACCAGATTGTCGCTGATCCCGAGCATCGCTTTGCGTTCGTCGGGGACCGACAAATGGGTCATTGCGGCGGGGGCCGAGGCGAGGGTTTCGGTGCCGCCGAGGCTGACCGCGAGCTTGGCAATCTTCAGCGCGTCGAGGAAGGCGAAGGCCTCGCGCTCGCCGCCCTTCAGATAGAGCGAGAAGGTCGATCCGGCGCCGAGACAATGGCGCTGGTAAATGTCGTGCTGGCGCGATCCGGGCTCGAGGAAGCCGAGATAGCCGACCGTCTCGACCTTCGGATGATCCTTGAGGAACGCGCACACCCTGGCGGCATTTTCGCCGGCGCGGCTCATTCTGAGCTCGAGCGTTTCGAGGCTCCGCAGCAACATCCACGCGGTGTTGGGGTCGCAGATCCCGCCCATCGTGTTGCGGATCATCCGAACCTTGTCGAGCAACGCCTTCGATCCGGTCAGCCCGCCGGCGACGAGATCGCTGTGGCCGCCGGCATATTTGGTCAGGCTGTAGACCGAAATATCGGCGCCCTGGTCGATCGGCCGCGCCCACAGCGGGCCGAGGAAGGTATTGTCGATCGCGATCGGCGGGCGCGCATCGGCCGGGAAAGCGGCGGCGCGGGCATCGCGCACCGCCTCGACATCGACCAAGGCGTTGGTCGGATTGGCGGGACTTTCGAGGTAGATCAAGGAGACATTGCCTAGTCCCTTGGCGCGGGCCAGCACATCGTCGATTTCGTCGCGCGTCGCGCCCGCCGGAAAGTCGAGATATTTGATCCCGAACTGGGCGAGGATCCTGGCGATGATCGTCTCGGTCGCGGCATAGAGCGGGCCCGAATGGACGATCACGTCGCCGGGGCGGACGAAGGTCAGGAACAGGGTGGTGATCGCGGTCATGCCCGACGAGAAAGCGAGCGATTCCTCGGCATCCTCCCACAGTCTGAGGCGATCCTCGAGGATGTTCTGGTTGGGATTGTTGAAGCGCGAATATACCAGCCCGTCGCCCGCGCCGGGGCGGCGGCCGGTAATGCCCTCGAAGAACAATTTGCCCTCGGCGGCGCGCTCGAACACGAAGGTCGAGGTGGCGAAGATCGGCGGCTTGAGCGACCCTTCGCTAAGCGCCGCGTCGAACCCATAACCCATCATCAGGGTCGACGGATCGAGCTTGTGGTTGCCGATATGGGTGGCGGCTTCCTTGGGGCGGCGGCTCTTGGTCACGTGGTGTCTCCTTGTCGTCGCGCGGCTTAGCCGCTGGCCGCGCGCCGCGCCAGCACCGCCACCGGCACCGGCACTGGCACCGGCACTTTGGGGCCGATCGGGCGTTGCAGTTCCGCATTCCGCTTTTTCGAAAGTTTTGTCCGATGTCCCGATTCGCTATCCTGCTGCCAATGATTGCGCTCGCTGCCTGCCAGCCGTCGGGCCCGTCCAACACGGTCGTCGCCGACGATACGGCGGTGTCGAACGACATGGCGATGGGCAACGATACCGGCAATGAAATGAGGATGACCGGCGACCAGGACCGCGATTTCGCGACCATGATGACCGCCCATCACAACAGTGCGATCGCCATGGCGCGCACCGAATTGGATAAAGGCCAAAATCCCGAAATGCGCGCACTTGCGGAAAAGATCATTGTCGATCAGCAGCGCGAGATCAAGCAGATGGAAGCCTATCTCGCCAAGCCATAGCGTAGCGCCAGTCACGACCCGCCAAGCGTCCGCGATAGCTCATCTGGCAAGGCCGATCAGGCTCAACTGGCGGCCATAATCGGGCTCGCCCAAATGAGTGGCGCGGCGGAAGCTGAAGAAACGCGCCGGCTCGGCATAAGTGTCGAGACCAAGCGCTTCGATGCGGGTCAGGCCGGCGGCGGCGAGGCTGGCGACGACGAAGCTCGCCAGGTCGAAATGGGGTTTGCCGGCGGGGCCGTCGGTCAGGAAGCGGTCGTGATCGGGGTCGGCGGCGAGCAGGCGCTCGGCAAAGGCATCATCGACCTCGTAATTGCCCTTGGCGATGCACGGGCCAACGGCGGCGGCGATGCGGCTCCGGCGAGCGCCAAGTTTCTCCATCGCCGCGATGGTGCTTTCCGCGACCCCGGCGACCGCGCCGCGCCAACCGGCATGGGCCGCGCCGATCACCCCGGCATCGGCGTCGGCGAGCAGGATCGGGGCGCAATCGGCGCTGAGAATCCCGAGCAATGTGCCGGGGCGATCGGTGATCAGGGCATCGGCGTGCGGGCGATCGTCATCGGGCCAGACGCCCGCCTCGACCACGTCGGCGCGATGGATCTGGTGGACGGTGACCAGCCGCGCGCCGGGCAGCA
>JAJAZM010000099.1 GCA_026785645.1 Sphingomonas bacterium
CTCGACCTCGTCGTCGCGGGCGATCGCCTGGCTGATCGAAGGCAGGATCGCGACTCCCAGCGCGGTGCCGATGATCGACAGCGGCAACTGGTTGAGTCGGTCGGCATAGCTCAAATTGGTCAGCGCGCCTTCGCCCAGCCGGGTCGAGAAATAAGCATAGAATAATTGGCTGAGCTGATAGACTCCAGCAGCAACGGTGGCAGGCAGGATCAGCACCACCAGTTCGCGCACCGCAGGGGTCATTCTGGGGCGGCCGAAGCGCAGGTGGACGCCGGCGCGGCGCACCGCGATCCAGCACAGCCCG
This sequence comes from Sphingomonas bacterium, assembly GCA_026785645.1. Classification (GTDB taxonomy): domain Bacteria; phylum Pseudomonadota; class Alphaproteobacteria; order Sphingomonadales; family Sphingomonadaceae; genus Sphingomicrobium. The sequence goes on from JAJAZM010000099.1 coordinate 305, forward strand.
AACTGGAAGATGCCGCCGACCAGAACGGCAATCGCCATATAGCGAACGGTCTCGACCTTGTCGGGGGGCGACACCAGCAACGCGACGATCAGTGCGACATTCAGCAATGCCGGGGCGAAGGCGGCAATCGCGAAGCGGGTCAGCGAATTGAGCACCCCCGCCAGCAATGCGACGAGGCTGATGAACAGCAGATAGGGGAAGGTCCAGCGGGTCAGCTCGGTCGCCAGCTCGAGCTTGCCCGGCACCTTTTGATATTCGCCGGCGACCAGCACCAGGATACCGGGCATGAAGATTTCGAAGATGATCGTGACCAGCAGCAGCGCGGGCATGAACACCGACAGGATCTCGTTCGAGAAGGCCTCGGCATCCTCATGCCCGCCCGACTGCAGACGGCGCGAGAATAAGGGCACGAACCCCGACGAAAAGGCCCCTTCGGCGAACAAGCGGCGGAAGATGTTGGGCAGCAGGAAGGCGAGGTTGAACGCGTCATTGGCATTGCTTGCGCCGAGCATCCGGCTGCCGATCATGTCGCGCACGAAGCCGAGCACGCGGCTGACCATGGTCAGCCCGCCGATTGACCCGATCGCCTTGTAGAGGTTCATTCCTTGGACGAAGTGGGGTCGACGGGATCGACGTCGGTCAAGGCTGAATCAAACCCTTCCGGAAGAGCATCGGCCGAACCATTGGCCGCGCCATTGAGGAGCGGGACATCGCCTGCCTGGGCCTGGGCCTGGGCATTGTCCATCGTCGCAACGAACGCGCGACCGAAATCGATCGGCTCGAGCAGCAGCGGCGGGAAGCCCGTGTTCTGGACCGCTTCGGCGACCACCTGGCGGGCGAACGGGAAAATCAGCTGCGGCGCTTCAACCAGCATGAACGGGGCAAGCGCCTCGTCGGGGAAATTGCGCAGCCCGAACAATCCGGCGTAGCTAAGGTCGACGAGGAAGTGGGTGCCCTGGTCCGACTTGGCCGACACGTTGATCCGGAGCACGACTTCATGCACCTCGTCGGCGATTCGATCGACGTTGATATTGAACTGGACATCGACCTGCGGCTGGCCTTGCCATTGGAACACCTGCGGCGAATTGGGGCTCTCGACCGACAAATCCTTGATATATTGCGCAATCGCTGCGGCCTGCGGGCCATCGTCGGGAGTCGCGCCGGATTCTGGGTTGATCGGGGTCTCGTCGGCCATGAAATCAAGTCCTTATGGTGTGATATTGCGAGCCAGGCGCCCGCCCAGATGACGGTGCAAAAAGGGCCAAAGCGCGCCTAGCAGCCGCGCTTTTCGGGCGCAATGGCGCACGGCTGATGGAGCGCCCTTTGAATCCGCGCGTTAAGCGCCTTATGTTGGGCTTCCCCAGTTACGGATTTAAACCTTGACCGCAATCGTCATCCTCGCCCTTGTTGCCCTGTTCGTCGGCCTTCGCCTGTACTCCGTGCTCGGCGAACGCACCGGCCATGAACAGCCGATCCTCAAACCGGCCGACCCCGATGCGCGGATCGAGCAACCCAAGGTCAACGCCGCCCGCGAACCGGCATCGATAGCCGACAATGGCGATCTCGCTTATCTGCCGACCGCCGGACCCGGCATTCGCCAGATCCTCGCCGCCGACCCGCAATTCGACGTCGCGCGCTTCCTCGAAGGCGCTAGCGGGGCGTATCGGATGATCCTGGAATCCTTCTGGAAAGGCGAGCTCGAGACGATCCGTCCGCATACCGACGGCAATGTCTACGATGCGTTTGCCGCCGCGGTCGAGCAACGCGCCAAGGACGGCTACAAGCTCGACAACCGACTGGTGGCGATCGAACCGCCGGTGATCGTCGAGGCCGGCCTTGAGCAAGGCGCGGCCGAAATCACGGTGCGGTTCGAAGCCGATATTGCCGCGATTACCCGCAATGCCGAGGGCGACGTCATCGCCGGATCGATGAGCGACGCGGTCCAGACCCGCGAGCGCTGGACCTTCCGCCGCGATTTGAAGTCGCGCGATCCCAACTGGCTGCTGATCGAAACCGACGAGGAAGATTAAGCGTGGCGATGCGCGCCCGGTGCCGCGGGTTGGCGCTCGCGTCGCTGCTGCTGCTCAGCGCCTGCGCAACGCACCGGCCGATTCCGCCGGTGGTGATACCGACACCTGGTCCCGCACCGACTCCGACGCCGACTCCGACGCCAGTCCTGGCTCCAGTTCCGCGTAACGCGGTTGAGGCGGGGGTAGAGATCGTCGTGCCACGCACTGCCGATGCGGTGACGTCGGCACGAGCGCTCGGTGCGTTCCGGATCAGTTGCCCATCGCTTGCCACCCGCAACGACGGCTCGGGATTGACCCGGCCGGGCGACTGGGCGGCGGTGTGCGCGGAGGCGGCAAGCGTCGCGCCGGGTGCCGAAGCGGCGTTCTTCCGGAACCGCTTCGACTGGGTCCGGATCGGCGAGGGCAAAGCCTTTTCGACCGGCTATTACGAGCCCGAGATCATCGGCGCTCGAATCGCCACGGCGGCCGCCGCGGTACCGATTTACGCCAAGCCGGCCGACCTCGTCCGCTGCACCCGTCCCGACGGCAAGACCGGACGCGGGCGGGTCGATGCGGCCGGGGTTTGCAACGCATATTTCACGCGCACCGAAATCGAGCAGGGGGCGCTGGCTGGCAAGGGGCTGGAAATTGCCTACGCCGCGGATCCGATCGACTTGTTTTTCCTCCAGATCCAGGGCTCGGGGCGGCTGATCCAGCCCGACGGGTCAGTCATCCGGATCGGCTATGTCGACCAGAATGGCGCCGATTATGTCGCGGTCGGCCGGCTGCTGCGCGAGCGCGGGGCGCTTCCGTCTGGTGGAGCGACGATGGACGGGATCGTGAGCTGGATGCGCGCCCAGCCCGATCGCGGTGTCTCGCTGATGCGCGA